>NZ_JBEXLP010000020.1:0-97315 GCF_040610035.1 Streptomyces sp. NPDC004542 | reverse complement strand
CGGTGAGCTGACCGCGCCGCGCCGCGTGGCACCGCGGCTCCGGCGCTCGCGTCCGCGCCTTTGAGGCCCGTCGGCGCCGCTCGGGATGCGGATGCCTCGCTGCGACGGGGTGGAGGCGACCCGGCGGATCCGGGCCGAGCACCCCGGGACCGAGGTCGTGGTGCTCACCACCTTCGCGGACGACGATTCGCTGTTCCCCGCGCTGAGAGCGGGAGCACGTGGCTACCTCACCAAGGACGCCGGCGGTGACGAGATCGTCCGGGCCGTGGAGAGTGTGCTGTCGGGACACGCCGGGCTGTCGCCGAGCGTGCAACGGCGGCTGCTGGAAAGGCTCTCGCAGCCCGAGCCGCCCGCCGTGCCCCCGACCTCCCAGGACGCGCCGGACGGACTGACCGCCCGGGAGACCGAGGTACTGGTGCTGATCGCCGAGGGACTCACCAACCAGGAGATCGCCCGCGCACTGCACGTCTCCATGGCGACCGTGAAGACGCACATCAACAACCTCTTCGCCAAGACAGGCCTCAAGGACCGCGCCCAGGCCGTGCGTTACGCGTACGCGAAGGGACTGGCGCGGCCACCAGCGGGTTGAGTCACCTGATGGGGTGAAGAGCCTGGCGAAGCGGAGCCGGGGGTCTCTCCCGTCTGTCCATCCTTGGACATGCAGCCAAGCAACGGTCGTTATCGCCCAGGCGGGGGCGGTCCGGACAGCACCGCCGAGAACCAGGACGGCCACAGCCCGACGTCACCCCACGCGAGGTACGAGGACCCCTGGTACGACGCGCTTGCCTCCGGATGGGGCGAACCGGACGGTACGGGCGTCCCCGCTCCCGCCGCCGTGCCGGCCGCGCGCGCCGGCCTGCCGACGCGGGAGGCCCACGCCCGCGACGTGTACCTCGAGGTGCAGCGGAGTGCGGCCTTCCAGGAGGTGCGCAGCCGGTACCGGAGGTTCGTGGTCCCCGGGGCCGTCCTCTTCCTCGGTTGGTACGTGGGGTATGTGGTGACCGCGACGGCCGCGCCCGGTCTGATGGCCAGGCCCGTGGCGGGCGCGGTGAACGTGGCGATGCTCGCGGGGGCGGGGCAGTTCCTCACCACGTTCCTGTTCACCTGGGCCTACTCCCGGCACGCGCGCCTGCGCAGGGACAGGGCGGCGCTGGAGCTGCGCTGGGACACCCAGGAACTGACGCGTGGCAGCAGGGGCGGTGCGCTGTGACCGATCGGCATCAGACGCTTGCGTTCGTCCTGTTCAGCGCCTTCGTGGCCGTCACCCTGGCGATCACGACCTGGGTGGGGCGTCACCGGCGTGGCTCCGCGGAGGAGTTCTACGCGGGCGGGCGGCTCTTCTCCCCGATGGAGAACGGTTTCGCTGTCGCGGGCGACTACCTTTCGGCCGCCTCGTTCCTGGGCGTCGCCGGGCTGATCGCGCTCTTCGGCTACGACGGTCTGCTGTACGGGGTGGGCTTTCTCGTCGCCTGGCTGGTCGTGCTGTTCCTGGTCGCCGAACTGGTGCGCAACTGCGGCCGGTTCACGCTGGCCGACGTGATCGCCGCGCGGATGAGCGAGCGGCCGGTCCGGATCGCCGCGGGAACCTCCTCGGTCACCGTGTCCGTTCTGTATCTGGTGGCGCAAATGGTGGGCGCGGGCAGCCTGGTCGCGCTGCTGCTCGGACGCTCCAGCGAGGCGGCACAGGCCTGGACCGTGATCGGTGTCGGCGCGCTCATGGTGATCTATGTGTCGTGGGGAGGGATGCGGGCCACCACATGGATCCAGATCGTGAAGGCGGTCCTGATGCTCGGCGGCACCGTGGTGCTGACCGTACTGGTCCTGGTGCGGTTCCACGGTGACTTCGACCGGCTCCTGCTCACGGCCGCCGAACGCAGCGGCCGCGGGCGCGCCTTCCTGGCACCGGGCCTGAAGTACGGCGGGGACTGGACCGCCCGCCTGGACTTCATCAGCCTGGGTCTCGCGCTGGTCCTGGGCACAGCGGGTCTGCCGCACATCCTGGCGCGCTTCTACACGGTCCCGACCGCGCGGGCCGCCCGCCGTTCGGTGGTCTGGTCGATCGGGCTGATCGGCGGCTTCTACCTGATGACGATCGTCCTCGGGCTCGGCGCGGCCGCGATCGTCGGGCCGGAGGAACTGCGCCGCTCGAACGAGGCCGGGAACACGGCGGTTCCGTTGCTGGCGCTCGACCTGGGCGGTGGCGCGCAGTCCACGGGCGGAGCGGTTCTCTTCGCCGTCGTGGCAGCGGTCGCCTTCGCCACGATCCTCGCGGTGGTCGCCGGGATCACACTCGCCTCCTCTGCCTCCGTGGCGCACGACCTCTACGCGTCCCTGCGGCGCGGGCGCTCCGAGCCACGCGGCGAGGTGGCCGTGGCACGCATCGCGGCCGTCGGCATCGGTGTGGTCGCGATCGCACTGGGCCTGCTGGCCCGTGATCTCAACGTCGCCTTCCTGGTCGGACTCGCCTTCGCCGTGGCCGCGTCCGCCAACCTGCCGGTGCTGCTCTACACCCTGTTCTGGCGCGGTTTCACGACGCGTGGCGCCGTGTGGGCCGTATACGGCGGACTGGTTCCGGCGCTCGCCCTCGTGGCGCTCTCCCCGGTGGTGTCAGGCAGTCCGGGTTCGCTGTTCCCGGACGTCGACTTCCAGTACTTCCCCCTGCAGAACCCGGGCATCGTCTCCATCCCGCTGGGCTTCCTGGCAGGCTGGCTCGGAACGGTCACCTCGCCCGAGGCCCCGGACGAGGCGGGGTACGCGGAGACCGAGGTGCGGTCGCTGACCGGAGCGGGGGCCGTGTAGGACGGGGGCCGTGCGGAGCGGGAACGGGGCAGGACGGAGCGAGGGCCGTGGACAAGTGGTTCCTTACGGCGCCACCCACGCGTACCGGTGCTCCGGCCGGCCGGTGTCGCCGTACTTGAGCGAGAGGCGGAGCCGGCCGGCCTGTTCCAGGTGGCGCAGATAGCGCTGGGCGGTGGAGCGGCTCAGGCCGGTTTCGGCGGCGACCTCATGGGCGGAGAGCGGGTGGCCGGCCCGGTGCAGGACCCCGCAGATGAGGTCCGTGGTCGGCTCCGAGTGGCCGCTGGGCAGACCGGGGGAGGACGGCGCGGGCGTGGTCCGCAGGGCACCGAAGATCCGGTCCACCTGGTCCTGGCCCGCCAGACCCCGGCCGCCGACCCGGTCGACGGTGCGGCGCAGCGCGGCGTACGAGTCCAGGCGGGTGCGTAGCGCCGCGAAGGTGAACGGCTTGACGAGATAGTGCAGCGCGCCCAGGCGCATGGCCTTCTGCACCGTGGTCACGTCGCTGGCCGCGGTGATCATGATGACGTCGGTGCCGTGCCCCTGTTCCCGCATGCGGTGCACCAGTTCGAGGCCGGTCTGGTCCGGAAGGTAGTGGTCGAGCAGCACCAGGTCGATGGCTCCGCGTTCCACGGCGGACAGCGCCTGGGCGGCGGAGTGGGCGCGGGCGGCCACCCGGAAGCCGGGAACCTTTCCCACGTACTTGGCGTTGATCTCGGCGACACGGAAGTCGTCGTCCACGACCATGACGTCAATCATCAGGCCTCTCCTTCAAGGCCGGCGAGCGTTAAGCCCGTGTTTCGTGCTCCGCAGTTGTAACCCGAGCAAAATGAGCACAACAGGCTTCAGTGAGCAAAAGAATGGCTTGCGCCCAGAAGACTGATGCTGTGGTCCGGGCCACACCTACCGTCCCGGGCCATGAGCGCAGACACCAGCCCCGCCATCGAGCTACGGGGCGCGAGCAAGATCTTCAGAACCCCGTCGGGGGGTCTGCACACCGCCGTCCGGGACCTGGACCTGACCGTCGGGCGCGGCGAGTTCGTGGCCGTCGTCGGCCCCACCGGCTGCGGCAAGTCCACCACGCTGACCCTGGTCAGCGGCTTGGAGGAGCCCACCGAGGGCGATGTGCTGGTGGCCGGGCAGCCGGTGAACGGAGTCGGCGACAAGGTCGGCTTCGTCTTCCAGCAGGACGCCACCTTCCCCTGGCGGACGGTCCTGTCCAACGTCATGGCGGGCCCGCGTTTCCGTGGCGTACCGAAGCAGGAGGCCAAGCAGAAGGCCCGTGAGTGGCTGGCCCGGGTGGGGCTTGCCGCCTTCGAGGACCGCTACCCCCACCAGCTGTCCGGTGGCCAGCGCAAGCGCGTCGCGCTCGCCGCCACCTTCGTCAACGACCCCGAGATCCTGCTGATGGACGAGCCCTTCTCGGCGCTCGACGTGCAGACCCGGGCGCTGATGTCGGACGAGCTGCTGGAACTGTGGGAGGGCACCGGCGCCTCCGTCGTCTTCGTCACCCACGACCTGGAGGAGTCCATCGCGCTGGCCGACAAGGTCGTCGTGATGACCGCCGGGCCCGCGACGGTCAAGCAGGTCTTCGACATCGACCTGCCGCGGCCGCGCAAGGTAGAACAGGTACGGCTGGAACCGCGGTTCATCGAGATCTACCGCGAGATCTGGGAGTCCCTCGGCGAAGAGGTCCGCATCACCCGTGAGAGGGGTGCCGCTCATGTCGCCTGAGGTCATCAGCACGCCGGTCGTCGACACGGTGAAGACTCCGGGCCGCGCGCAGTCGCGGGCCCAGGCCGCCCGCAGACGCAAGGTGGTCGTCTCCGCCGCACGGGTGCTCGTCTTGGTGGCCGTGCTCGGCCTGTGGGAGGGGCTGTCCCGGGCCAAGGCCATCGATCCGTTCAACTTCTCGATGCCCTCGCAGATCTGGGACCAGATCTCCACCTGGGTGATGCACGGAACGGCGCAGGGCTCGCTGGGCGAGCAGATCTGGGCCACGCTCCAGGAGGCGCTGCTCGGCTGGGTCATCGGTGTGGTCGCCGGTGTGCTCTTCGGTATCGCTCTGGGCCGGATCGCCTTCCTCGCCGATGTCCTCGGTCCGTACATCAAGGTGCTCAACTCCATCCCCAGGATCGTCCTCGCCCCGATCTTCGTGATCTGGTTCGGGCTGGGCCCCGCCTCCAAGGTCGCGTCGGCCGTGGTGCTGGTGTTCTTCCCGGTGTTCTTCAACGCCTTCCAGGGGGCCCGCGAGGTTGACCGCAACCTGGTGTCCAACGCCCGGATCCTCGGCGCGAGCGACCGCCGGGTGACGCTTCAGGTGGTCATCCCGTCGGCGACCTCCTGGATCTTCACCAGCCTGCACGTCAGCTTCGGCTTCGCCCTCATCGGCGCCATCGTCGGCGAGTACATCGGCGCCACCAAGGGCATCGGCCTGCTCGTCGCCCAGTCCCAGGGCACCTTCAACGCCGCCGGCGTCTACGCCGCGATGGTCATCCTCGCGGCCGTGGCCCTCGTCGCCGAGGGACTGCTGACCTTCGCCGAGCACCGCATCTTCCGCTGGAAGCCGTCGAACTCCGGCCACTGAGCCCGGTCCCCCGCGCCGCCCCGAAGCCGGGCGCCCCGAGACACCCCCCTTCCTCCGCACCGCCCTCTCACAAGGACGTGAACCGTCATGCGCAAGACCGCCAGATACGCCGCGCTCGCCGCCTCCGGCCTGCTCGCCCTCTCCTCGCTCACCGCCTGCGCCAACGACGCGGCGAGCAGCACCTCCGCCGCCTCCGGCAGCAAGGGCGACGGCAAGGGGACGAAGGTCAAGATCATGGTCGGTGGCCTGGACAAGGTCATCTACCTGCCCGCGATGCTGACCCAGCGGCTCGGCTACTTCGACTCCGAGGGCCTCGACGTGGAACTCCTCAGCGAGCCCGCCGGTGTCCAGGCCGAGACCGCGCTCGTCTCCGGCCAGGTCCAGGGCGCCGTCGGCTTCTACGACCACACCCTCGACCTGCAGACCAAGGGCAAGTCCGTGGAGTCCGTCGTGCAGTTCTCGCACGCGCCCGGTGAGGTCGAGGTCGTCTCCACCAAGAAGGCGGGTGACATCACCTCGCCGAAGGACTTCAAGGGCAAGAAGCTCGGCATCACCGGTCTCGGCTCCTCGACCGACTTCCTCACCAAGTACCTGGCCGTCAAGAACGGCGTGAAGGTCAGCGACTTCAGCCCGGTCGCCGTCGGCGCGGGGCCGACGTTCATCTCCGCGCTGCAGCAGGGCTCGATCGACGCCGGCATGACGACCGACCCGACCGTCGCCACGATCCTGGACAAGAAGGCGGGCAAGGTCCTCCTCGACATGCGGACGCCCGCGGGCTCCAAGGAGGCGCTTGGCGGCCCGTACCCGTCGTCCAGTCTGTACATGCAGACGGACTGGGTGAACAGCCACAAGGACACGGTCCAGAAGCTGGCCAACGCGTTCGTCAGGACACTCAAGTGGATGTCGGCCCACAGCGCCTCCGAGATCGCGGCGAAGATGCCCGCCGACTACTCCCAGGGCAACAAGACGCTGTACGCCGAGGCCATCAAGAGCACGCTGCCGATGTTCACCGACGACGGGGTGATGCCCGCGGACGGCCCCGAGACCGTCGAGAAGGTCCTCAAGGCGTTCAACCCCAACATCAAGAACGCCAAGGTGGACCTGAGCAAGACCTACACGACCGAATTCGTGGAGAAGGCCGCTAAGTAACCGGGCCGGCATCCCCGTCGGCAGCGCTCAGGCGCGGGTCGCCCACACGTAACGGTGTTCCGGGCGGCCCGCGTCGCCGTACTTGAGGGTCAGCCTCGCCCGGCCGGTGCGCTCCAGCAGCTTCAGATAGCGCTGGGCGGTCTGCCGGCTCACCCCGGTCCGCTCGGCGATCTCCTGGGCCGACAGCGGGTCGTCGGCGTTCATCAGGGACCGGCGCACCAGCTCGGCGGTGGTGGGGGAGTGCCCCTTGGGCAGCGCGGGTTCCGACGGCGCGGACAGCGCGCCGAAGATACGGTCCACCTCCGCCTGTTCGGCCTCGCCGCCGCCATCGAGGGTGCGGCGCAGCTGCGCGTACGCCTCGAGCTTGGCCCGCAGACCGGCGAAGCCGAACGGCTTCACCAGGTACTGCAGCGCACCCTGCCGCATGGCGGCCTGCACTGTCGACACGTCCCGGGCCGCCGTCACCATGATCACGTCGGTCTGGTGGCCCCGGCGGCGCATCTCCCGCACGACCGCCAGGCCCGTCTCGTCGGGCAGGTAGTGGTCCATCAGAACCAGGTCGAGGCGTGGCAGCGTCTGAAGCCAGTGCAGCGCCTCCGCCGCGCTGTGCGCCTGCGCGGCCACATGGAAGCCCGGCACCTTCGCCACGTAGGCGGTGTTGACCCGCGCCACCCGGACGTCGTCGTCCACGACCAGGACCTCGATCACCGGGCCTCCTCCTGGTCGGCGGCCGGGGCGGACACGGTGAGGGCCGGCTGCTGACCCGCCGCCGGACCCGGCTCGGCCAGCGCCTCCGGCAGGACGACGGTGAACCGGGCGCCCCCGCCCTCCGCCTCGGTCACCGTGGCGCTCCCGCCCTGCCGCTCGGCGAACCGGCGCACCAAGGAGAGCCCGATGCCCCGCTTGCGGTGCGCGGGCGGCTTCTTCGTGGACCAGCCGTCCGTGAAGACCAGCTCCCGTTGCTCCACCGGGATACCGGGCCCGGTGTCACGCACCTGGAGGACGACCGTACGCGCCTCGGCGCGCAGTTCGACCTCCACGCGCGCGTGCGGGGTGCCCGCGACGGCGTCGAGCGCGTTGTCGACCAGGTTGCCCACGACCGTGACCAGCCCCCTGGGATCGATCAGCCGGTCCGGCAGCCTGGTCGCGTCGGAGACCCACAGGGCCGCCCCGCGCTCGGCCGCGACAGTCGCCTTGCCGACCAGCAGTGCGGCCAGCAGCGGGTCCTGGATCTTCTCGGTGACCTGCTCCGCGGTGGCCCGGTGGTCGCCGACGACCTCGCCGACGAACTCCACGGCGTCGTCGTACATCTCCAGCTCCAGCAGACCCAGCAGCGTGTGCATGCGGTTGGCGTGCTCGTGGTCCTGGGCCCGCAGGGCGTCGATCAGGCCCCGGGTGGAGTCGAGTTCGCGGCCCAGCTGCTCCAGCTCGGTACGGTCGCGCAGGGTGGCCACCGCGCCGCCGTCGTCGGTGGGCATGCGGTTGGCGACCAGGACCCGCTGGCCGCGCACGGTGAGCAGGTCGGTGCCGGTGACCCGGCCGGCCAGGACGTCGGTCGTACGGCCCGCGCCGAGCGCCTCGTCCGGTGACCGGCCGACCGCCTCGTCGCCGATGCCCAGCAGGCGCCGTGCCTCGTCGTTGAGCAGGCGGACGCGGCCCGCGCGGTCGAGGGCGACGACGCCCTCCCGGATTCCGTGCAGCATCGCCTCACGCTCCGCGAGCAGCGCCGATATGTCCGAGAAGGCGAGGTCCCGGGTCTGCCGCTGCACCCTGCGGGAGATCAGCCAGGCGGCCAGCGCGCCGACCGCGAGGGCGCCGCCCGCGTACGCGAACAGTCCGGGGATCGCGCCGATGAACCGTGCCCGCACGCTGTCGTAGGCGATGCCCACCGAGACGGCGCCGATGATCCGGTGGCCGGCGTCGTACAGCGGTACCTTGCCGCGGGCGGAGCGGCCCAGGGTGCCGCTGTCGATCATCATGACTTCCTTGCCCGCGAGCGCCTCGCCGGGGTCCGTCGAGACGTGGCCGCCTATCTGGTCGGGAGCGGTGTGCGACCAGCGCACGCCCCTCAGGTCCATCACCACGATGTACTCGGCACGGGTGGCACGGCGGATCCGCTCCGCCTCCCGCTGCACCGGGCCGTCGGCAGTGGGCGGGGTGCTCAGCAGGTCCTTGGCGATCTGCGGGTCCTGCGCGGTGGTCTGCGCGATGGCGAGCGCACGGCGCATCGCCTCCTGGTCGAGCTGCTTGCTCAGCGGCGCCAGGAACAGTCCGGTCGCGAGCACCGCGACTCCCGCGGCGATCGCCACCTGCATCAGCAGGACCTGCGAGAACATCCGGCGTGGCAGGCCCAGGCGCCGTCGGCGCGCGGGGGGAGTGGGGCTCATACCCAAGACGGTACGTGGGACGCCGGGCGCTGCCGAAGGGGTGTGGCGTGGATCTCTTGACCAGCTCTTGGGGAAACGGTGTGCCGTTCCCTAGTCCCTAGCCGGCCCGCCCCGCACCGGTCAGTTCCCGCACCGCCACCACGTCCATCCGGGCCGGCGCACCGAGCACGGCCGCCCCGCAGCTCTCGGGGCGGGGCGGCAGCGAGGCGCCCTGGGCCACGGTCACCCGCCAGTGGCGGCCGTCGGTGTGGGCGACGGTCACCTCCCAGTGCGGCCCCGCGCCGTCCGTCCGTACGACGCTCAGCGCCTCCGCCGCGTACTCGCCCGTCGCGGAGCGCACGGCCAGTTCCGCCGCCTGTCCGGGACGAGACCAGGCGGACCGCCCGCGGCACCCTTCGGCGACGACACGGCCCTCCTGGACGCCGTGCAGGACTTCCTTGACGGCGTGGGCCTCGGCCCGGCCGTACGCGTATCCGTACGGCAGCACGAGCACCGTCGGTGAGAAGCGATGTCCACCCAGATGAGTGACCTCCCACACGCCGGGCACGCCGGACGCGCCGAGTTCGGCGGCGAGGGGACGGCCGAGGAGGGCGCAGCAGCGGTCGCGCTTGCCGTTGGTGCAGACGAGGGCGAGCGGGCCGCCCTCGTGCGCGCGCCCCCCGAGCGCCGCACCGAAGCTGCTGTGGTCACCGGCGCCCAGGGCGGCGAAGTCGAGGCCGAGCAGCTGTCCCGGGTCGTGGGTGGTGGCGTGCCGCAGCCAGCCGCTTCCGGGGACGGTGTGCGCCACGTACACCTGGCGCTCGGCGGGCGTCCCGGGGTCGGCGTGCCGGCCGGGACGGCGGACGAGGGCGATCCGCACACCGGTGCCCTCGGCGGCGGCCTCCAGGGCGCGGCCCAGCGCGGGGTCCAGGTGGCTCGATGTGAGCGCCTTGGCGCCCCACGGCCCGGGCTGCTCCAGCAGCAGCCACGTCGTCGCCGTGGCCGCGGTACCGGAGACGGGCTCGTCGAGGCTCCGGGAGACGGTCGCGCACCTACTCACACAGGTAAGCCTAACCTGGCTTTCCTCGAAGCGACTTCCAGCCCTCCTCGTGTCCTACTCGGGCAGGGGCAGGGGCAGGGGCTGAGGCGGCTGCGGACCGACGTAGTGCCCGCTGGGGCGCATGCGCAGCGGGCGCTCCCCGTACTCCTCCAGGGCGTGGGCGACGGCGGGGACTGTCCCGCCCGCGCCGGCGGGCATGCCGGCGGCCACGGTGAACACGGCGAGGCCGGGTCCACGTTGGCGTGCGGCGGACTGTGGCCGGCGGTCGTGGCGACGATGTCCAGGGCCGCGAGGAGGGCGGGTTCGGCGCGCTGGAACCGCTCCAGGAGGCCCGACTGGACGCGCGCGGGGGTCCTCGCCCGGGTAGAGCCGGTGGCCGAGCCCGGGGATGCGGCGGCCGGCCCGGAGTCCGTCCGCGATCACGGCACGGCGGTGCCCTGCATCCGGCCGGTGGCCCGGTACGAGGGCCGGAACCACCGGTGGCGGTGCCGGTGGTGGCCTGAGCGGAAGGCCCGGCCCGACCGCCGGGGAGTCTCCCCACGGCACCTCGCCGAGGTCACGGAGTGCCGTGGAAGAGGGGCTCCCCGGTGCCGTGTTGCCGGGGTGGACGCGTCGGCCGCGTTACGCGTCCGGGATGTCGGCCTTGGCCCGGACGAGTGTCTCGCGCGTGATCACCACGATCCGCTCGTCATCGGCACGCGCCGCGTCGGCCGGCAGTTCGGCGTCCAGGGCTTCCGTGCGGTCGGTGCCGATCACCGCGAAGTTTCCGTCCTGCAGTTCAAAGATGTCCGGGCAGGACTGCCCGGTCACGCTTCCTCTCTGGCGAGGTGAGGCACCAATGCGGCGCACGATCTTCAAGTGGATCCCGGTCCTTGCTCGGTCGGTCAGTAGCTGTCCTCGTGGCGGCCGCCAGGAAGTGGGTGGCTCCTGGGCCGACAGGGGCTGGGCCTGCTGCGACGGCTGGTGTGCTCCAGGGCAGGCGGGGACAACCTAGCTTGCACCGATCGCTCATGGGGGCCAGATCTGTTCGTCTGAGTGAGTGACAGTAAAACGGGGTTCAGTCGTCGGTGCTGTCGCCCACGACCCACCACTCGTCCGTGTCCGCCTCGTCCAGTTCGAGCAGCAACTCGTCGGTCATCCTGCCGATCTCCGCCTCGTCGGTGTCGTCCCGCAGGCTGGCCCGGTGCGGCCGGGTGGCCTCCCAGTAGGCGCGCGCCGTGGGGCTCTGGAAGAGCATGCGGATGTGACCGCGCAGCTCACCGCGGCTGAGCAGACCGATCCGGTACCCGTTCAGGGCGTGCACGTACAGGACGTTGGCGAACAGGTACTGCTTCTGGACCTGGGGCGGCACATCGCCCTGGTAGGTGTCGAGGACCGGGAGCAGGTCCTGGTCCTCCATCGCCGCCAGCAGGAGTTGCCGGTGATCGCGCTGGTACTCGAGGAGGTCCGCGCGCCGGGCGGCCTGCCGGTGCTGTTCCTCGAGGGCGTCCAGGCGCCGCAGCACCTCGGTGTGCATGCGGGTCAATGCCTCGACGGCGCGGCGGTGCGCCAGTAAGGAAGCCATGGTGCCGGCCACCGAAAGCGTGAGGGCCGCCGTGGCGACGGAGCCAAGCCCCCGTATCCCAGTCTTCCGTGCGGCCATGTCAACCCCCGAATCAGGCGGCCGTCCGCCGGTCGTCGGGATGCGGGTCGACTGTGGGACGCGGGTCGACTGGAGGGACCGGCGAGCGGTGGGCGGCGCTTGCCGTCTCCCAGAGTGCCGAGCGGCTCTGATCGGCGGGGAGGCGGGAGAGGCGGCGCACGGAGGGAAGCGAGGGTCGCACACCCCGGCGCCATGCCCAACGTCTGCCCCGCAAGGCCTGCTAACAATCGTTCACTCCGCGGGCTTTCCCCCTACTCGTATCCTGGGTCGGCATTTCATCCTTGTCCGCGCGCCGGGCCGTGAGCCGGTGCGCGCGTCCGCGTGAGAGAGGTCGCACGGTGGGGCACAGCCGCAGTCCGCAGCAGATCCCGGTCGTCGTACTCGCCGGTTTCCTCGGCTCCGGGAAGACCACGCTCCTCAACCACCTTCTGCACCACAGCGGGGGCAGCCGCATCGGAGCGATCGTCAACGACTTCGGGGCCATCGAGATCGACGCCATGGCGGTCGCGGGGGCGCTCGGTGACTCCACCGTCTCGCTCGGCAACGGGTGTCTGTGCTGCGCCGTCGACGCGAGCGAGCTCGACCTCTACCTGGAACGGCTCGCCGCTCCCGCCACCGGCATCGACGTCATCGTCATCGAGGCCAGCGGCCTCGCAGAACCCCAGGAACTCGTCCGCATGGTGCTGGCCAGCGAGCACCCCGGGATCGTCTACGGCGGGCTGATCGAGGTCGTCGACGCCGCCGAGTTCGACGACACGCGCGCGAAGCACCCGGAGATCGACCGGCATCTCGCCCTCGCCGACCTGGTGGTGGTCAACAAGTTCGACCGGGCCGCGGACGGCGAACGCCTGCTGGGCGTGGTCCGCTCCCTCGCCGGCCGCGCCGCGGTGGTCCCCGCCCTCTACGGCCGCGTCGACCCCGAGTTCCTCTTCGACTGCCGGCCGAGCGAGGAGCGGGTCGGCCAGCTGTCCTTCGACGACCTGTACGAGGTCGGCCCGCACGAGGCCGACCCGTGCGAGCACGAGGACGGCGCCGGTCACGCCGGACATCTGCACACCGCCTACGACAGCCTGTCCTTCACCGCGGAGGTCCCCCTCGAGCCACGCCGGCTGATGGCCTTCCTCGACAGCCGGCCCGAGGGGCTGTACCGGATCAAGGGATACGTCGACTTCGGCCCGTACGACACCCGGAACCGGTACGCCGTGCACGCCGTCGGCCGGTTCCTGCGCTTCTCCCCGGAGCCCTGGGGGCCGGCCGACGCCCGGCTGACCCAGCTCGTCCTCATCGGCACCGGCATCGACGCGCCCACCCTCGGCAAGGAGCTCCAGGCGTGCGAGGACGGCGCCCCACACGCCGACGAACACGGCATGTGGGGCGTCCTGCGCTACGTACGCGATCCCGAGGTCCCCCGGAGTACGACCCCGGGGATCCGCCGGCCTGAAGCCGGTCCAGAGCCGGCCTGAAGCCGGCCTAGAGCAACGGGCCCGCCATCACCCACACCGTCTTCGGCAGCGACGTGCCCGAACCGTCCCGCCGCGGGTCCGGCTCCGGAAGCTCGACCGGGGTGCCGTCCTTCTGCGCCGCGCGCGCGGGTACCGGACCCGCCCACGCGAAGGACAGGCAGTCCTCGCCCTTCAGGAACCGCTGGCAGCGCACGCCGCCGGTGGCCCGGCCCTTGCGCGGGAACGGGTCGAACGGGGTCAGCTTGGCCGTCGTCTGCACGGAGTCGTCCAGCGTTCCGCGCGAGCCCGCCACCGTGAAGACCACCGCGTCCGCCGCCGGGTCGACGGCGGTGAAGGAGATCACCTTCGCGCCGTCGGCCAGCTTGATGCCCGCCATGCCGCCCGCCGGACGGCCCTGCGGGCGGACGATGGACGCCTGGAAGCGCAGCAGCTGGGCGTCGTCGGTGATGAACACCAGGTCCTCGTCGCCGGTGCGCAGCTCCGCCGCGCCGACGATCCGGTCGCCCTCCTTGAGCGTGATGACCTCCAGCTCGTCCTTGTTGGCCGGGTAGTCGGGGACCACCCGCTTGACCACGCCCTGCTCCGTGCCCAGCGCCAGGCCCGGCGACGACTCGTCCAGCGTGGTCAGACAGACCACCGTCTCGTCGTCCTCCAGGGAGACGAACTCCGCCAGCGGCGCCCCACCGGCGAGGTTCGGCGCCGCCGCCGTGTCGGGCAGCTGGGGCAGGTCGACCACGTTGATCCGCAGCAGCCGGCCGGCCGACGTCACCGCGCCCACCTCGCCGCGCGCGGTCGCCGGGACCGCCGAGACGATCACGTCGTGCTTGACGCGCCGGCCGTCGGCGTCCTGCGCGAACGGTTCGCCGTTCGCCGTACGGGCCAGCAGACCCGTCGACGACAGCAGCACCCGGCACGGATCGTCCGCCACCTGGAGCGGGACCGCCGCCACCTGGGTGCCCGCCGACTCCAAGAGCACCGTGCGCCGGTCGGTGCCGAACTTCTTCGCCACCGCGGCCAGTTCGGTCGAGACCAGCTTGCGCAGCTCCGCGTCCGAGTCCAGGATCCGGGTCAGCTCCTCGATCTCCGCGTTGAGCCGGTCCTTCTCCGCCTCCAGCTCGATGCGGTCGAACTTCGTCAGGCGCCGCAGCGGCGTGTCGAGGATGTACTGCGTCTGGATCTCGCTCAGCGAGAAGCGCTCCATCAGGCGCTGCTTCGCCTGCGCGGAGTTCTCGCTGGAGCGGATCAGCTGGATGACCTCGTCGATGTCCACCAGGGCCGTGAGCAGGCCCTCGACCAGGTGCAGGCGGTCGCGGCGCTTGCCGCGGCGGAACTCGCTGCGGCGCCGGACGACGTCGAAGCGGTGGTCGAGGTAGACCTCGAGCAGCTCCTTCAGGCCCAGGGTGAGCGGCTGGCCGTCGACCAGACAGACGTTGTTGATGCCGAAGGACTCCTCCATCGGCGTCAGCTTGTACAGCTGCTCCAGGACGGCCTCCGGGACGAAGCCGTTCTTGATCTCGATGACCAGGCGCAGGCCGTGCTCACGGTCGGTGAGGTCCTTGACGTCGGCGATGCCCTGCAGCTTCTTGGCGCCCACCAGGTCCTTGATCTTGGCGATCACCTTCTCCGGACCGACGGTGAAGGGCAGCTCCGTGACGACCAGGCCCTTGCGGCGCGCGGTGACGGTCTCCACCGCCACCGTGGCCCGGATCCTGAAGGTGCCGCGGCCCGTCTCGTACGCGTCCCGGACGCCGCTGAGGCCGACGATCCGGCCGCCGGTGGGCAGGTCGGGGCCCGGCACGTGCCGCATCAGGGCGTCGAGGTCGGCGTTGGGGTGCCTGATCAGGTGGCGGGCGGCCGCGACGACCTCGCGCAGGTTGTGCGGCGGCATGTTCGTGGCCATGCCGACCGCGATCCCGGAAGCGCCGTTGACCAGCAGGTTCGGGAAGGCGGCGGGCAGGGCGAGCGGCTCCCGCTCCTGGCCGTCGTAGTTCGGGACGAAGTCGACCGTGTCCTCGTCGATCGACTCGGTCATCAGGCTCGTCGCCTCGGCCATCCGGCACTCGGTGTACCGCATGGCGGCCGGCGGGTCGTCGTTGCCCAGCGAGCCGAAGTTGCCGTGGCCGTCCACCAGGGGCACGCGCATCGAGAAGGGCTGCGCCATGCGCACCAGCGCGTCGTAGATCGACGCGTCGCCGTGCGGGTGCAGCTTGCCCATGACGTCGCCGACGACGCGGGCGCACTTCACGTAACCCCGCTCCGGACGCAGGCCCATCTCGTTCATCTGGTAGACGATGCGGCGGTGCACGGGCTTGAGGCCGTCGCGGGCGTCCGGCAGGGCCCGCGAGTAGATGACCGAGTACGCGTACTCGAGGTAGGAGCCACGCATCTCGTCCACGACGTCGATGTCGAGGATCCTCTCCTCGTACGAGTCGTCGGGCGGCGGGGTCTTCGTGCTGCGGCGGGCCATCGCTGCCGGCTCCTCTTTTCTGGTCGCTCGCCTACGGGTCGCTCACCCTGCGGCTCGCTCGTGCTGAAGCGATTGACGGGATCTGACGCGGACCATTGTGGACCGCGGCACTGACAGCGCGGGCCGTGACCCGGCGCCGGCGGTCCGGCCCGGCGCCGAGGGGTGCCGCGCGAGCCGGGGCCCGTGCGACGGGCCCGGTCCCGCGGTGGGGCTGACCGCAGGCTACGCGATCCGCTGTGGGCGTACGTCCCGCGGGAACTTCGCCCGGGATGCACACGCTTGCATACAGTGGCAGGACCGGCAGGAAGACCGCGGTTTCACGACCGCCTCCGCGAGCGAAGGGACGTACATGCCCATGGGTCACACGACCACGGCCGAGGCAGGCTCCGGGGGCCTGACAGCGACCGAGCACCGGCTGGCCAACGGTCTGCGCGTGGTGCTTTCCGAGGACCACCTGACCCCCGTCGCGGCGGTCTGCCTCTGGTACGACGTCGGCTCGCGCCACGAAGTCAAGGGACGTACCGGCCTGGCTCACCTTTTCGAGCACCTGATGTTCCAGGGCTCCGGGCAGGTCAAGGGCAACGGCCACTTCGAGCTGGTGCAGGGCGCGGGCGGTTCGCTCAACGGCACCACCAGCTTCGAGCGCACCAACTACTTCGAGACCATGCCCGCCCACCAGCTGGAGCTCGCCCTCTGGCTGGAGGCCGACCGCATGGGCTCGCTGCTGGCCGCCCTCGACGACGAGTCCATGGAGAACCAGCGGGACGTCGTCAAGAACGAGCGCCGGCAGCGCTACGACAACGTCCCGTACGGCACCGCCTTCGAGCGCCTGACCGCCCTGGCCTACCCGGACGGCCACCCGTACCACCACACGCCGATCGGCTCCATGGCGGACCTGGACGCGGCGACGCTGGAGGACGCGCGCGCGTTCTTCCGCACCTACTACGCGCCGAACAACGCCGTCCTCTCCGTCGTCGGCGACATCGACCCCCAGCAGACCCTCGCCTGGGTCGAGAAGTACTTCGGCTCGATCCCCGCCCACGACGGCAAGCCCGAGCCGCGCGACGGCTCGCTGCCGGACACCATCGGCGAGCAGCTGCGCGAGGTCGTCGTGGAGGAGGTCCCGGCGCGCGCCCTGATGGCCGCCTACCGGCTCCCGCACGACGGCACGCGCGCGGCCGACGCGGCCGACCTGGCGCTCACCGTCCTCGGCGGCGGCGAGTCCTCCCGCCTCTACAACCGGCTGGTACGGCGGGACCGCACCGCGGTCACGGCCGGGTTCGGCCTGCTGCGGCTGGCGGGGGCGCCCTCCCTGGGGTGGCTGGACGTGAAGACCTCCGGCGACGTCGAGGTGCCGGTCATCGAGAGCGCGATCGACGAGGAGCTCGCCCGCTTCGCCGAGGAGGGGCCCACGCCCGAGGAGATGGAGCGCGCCCAGGCCCAGTTGGAGCGCGAATGGCTGGACCGGCTCGGCACGGTCGCGGGCCGTGCCGACGAACTCTGCCGGTACGCGGTCCTGTTCGGTGACCCGCAGCTCGCCCTCACCGCCGTCCAGCGCGTCCTGGAGGTGACCCCCGAGGAGGTCCAGGAGGTCGCCAAGGCCCGGCTGCGCCCCGACAACCGGGCGGTGCTCGTCTACGAGCCCATCTCCGCGGAGGCCGCCGAGCGGACCGAGGACGTGGACGTGCCCGAGGACCCCGAGGCCGAGGCCACCGTGGAGACGGGCTCCGACCGGAACGACAACGAGGAGGCGGCCAAGTGAGCGAGCTCGCCGCGATGGATTTCCACCCGCAGCCCCAGGCGGGCGAGGCCAGGCCGTGGGCGTTCCCGGCCCCCGAGCGCGGCGCGCTCGACAACGGCCTGACCGTGCTGCGCTGCCACCGCCCCGGCCAGCAGGTCGTCGCCGTCGAGGTGCTCCTGGACGCGCCCCTGGACGCCGAGCCGACCGGCCTGGACGGCGTCGCCACGATCATGGCGCGGGCCTTCTCCGAGGGCACCGACAAGCACTCGGCGGAGGAGTTCGCCGCCGAGCTGGAGCGTGCGGGCGCCACCCTCGACGCGCACGCCGACCACCCCGGCGTCCGCCTCAGCCTGGAGGTCCCGGCCTCTCGCCTGGCCAAGGGGCTCGGACTGCTGGCCGACGCCCTCAGGGCGCCCGCGTTCGCCGACGGCGAGGTCGAGCGGCTGGTGCGCAACCGCCTCGACGAGATCCCGCACGAGCTGGCCAACCCCTCCCGCCGTGCCGCCAAGGAGCTGTCCCGGCAGCTCTTCCCGGCCACCGCCCGCATGTCCCGGCCCCGCCAGGGCACCGAGGACACCGTCGCGAAGATCGACTCGGCGGCGGTCCGCGCCTTCTACGAGCGGCACGTGCGGCCCGCCACCGCCACCGCCGTCGTGGTCGGCGACCTCACCGGCGTCGACCTCGACGAACTGCTCGGCGAGACGCTGGGCGCGTGGAGCGGCTCCGCGGCCCAGCCGCGCCCGGTCCCGCCGGTGAGCGCCGACGACACCGGACGCGTCGTCATCGTCGACCGGCCCGGCGCCGTCCAGACCCAGCTGCTGATCGGCCGGGTCGGCCCCGACCGGCACGACCGGGTCTGGCCCGCCCAGGTGCTCGGCACCTACTGCCTCGGCGGCACCCTCACCTCCCGCCTGGACCGTGTCCTGCGCGAGGAGAAGGGCTACACCTACGGCGTCCGCGCGTTCGGGCAGGTCCTCAGGTCCGGGCCCGAGGGCAACGGCGCCTCGATGCTGGCCATCAGCGGCTCCGTGGACACCCCGAACACCGGTCCCGCCCTGGCGGACCTGTGGACGGTGCTGCGCACGCTCGCCGCGGAGGGGCTCACCGACGCCGAGCGCGACGTGGCCGTGCAGAACCTCGTCGGGGTGGCGCCGCTGAAGTACGAGACGGCGGCGGCCGTGGCGAGCACGCTGGCCGACCAGGTGGAGCAGCACCTGCCGGACGACTTCCAGGCGACGCTGTACCGGCAGCTCGCCGCGACCGGCACGGTGGAGGCCACCGCGGCGGTCGTCAACGCCTTCCCGGTGGACCGCCTGGTGACGGTCCTGGTCGGGGACGCGGCGCAGATCAAGGAGCCGGTCGAGGCCCTCGGCGTCGGCGAGGTCTCCGTCGTGCCGGCCGACTAGCCGGGCTACACCGGGCGACCGGGCCACAGCGGCACGCGCGCGGGGCCCAGGTGACGACGGCTCACCTGGGCCCCACGGCGTTCCCCCGGGTTCACCCCCCATGTCCCCGGCCGGATGTCCGGATTGAGGCGGAGGCTGCCCGTCTGCCCTGTGGCGTGCGCTACAAAAACCCTGTTCCGTTTGAGGATCGAAAGTCGCGGCCCTTAGCGTCATCCGGGCTGTCCGTCAGGCACCGCGCCGCACCCGCGGCACCGGACAGCCATCGCCGAGTCCCCGTACGGCGCGAGCCAGGGGAGCCGGGGACCCATCGTCCCCTGGGGTGAATCGGGCGCCCGCGCACACCGCGAGGGGGTCCGTAGGAGACCTTCCTGCTCCGAACCCGTCAGCTAACCCGGTAGGCGAGAAGGAAGGAAAGGACCAGCCACTTCATGGCGTTCACCCGCGCCTCCGGGAAGCACCGCCGTCCCGGCCGCATGCACCGCACCACCGTCCGCGCGGCGGGCGTCGCGGCCCTTGCCACCACCGGCGCCGTCGGCACCCTCGCCGCCCCGGCGCTCGCCGCGGAGCCCGTGCCCGCGCCCGAGCAGACGGCCCTCACCCCGGTCATCACCATCAGTGAGTCGGTCCCCCAGCAGATCGACGCCCAGGCAGCCGCCCAGAAGGAGGCCGCCGACCTGAAGGCGGCCGAGGAAGCGGCGCGGAAGAAGGCCGCCGAGCAGGCGCGCGAGGCGAAGGAGCGGGCCCGCGAGGCCAAGGAGCGGGCGGCCCGCGAGGCCGAGCGCAAGCGGCTCAACGCCTTCGTCATGCCGGTCACCGGCTCCTACGTCTCCACCGGCTACGAGGCCAGCAGCTCCCTGTGGTCCTCCGGCTCGCACACCGGCATCGACTTCCACGCCGCGAGCGGCACCGCCGTCCACGCGGTCGGTTCCGGCACGGTGGTGTCCACCGGCTGGGGCGGGGCGTACGGCAACCAGATCGTGATCAGGATGGCCGACGGCATGTACACCCAGTACGGCCACCTGTCGTCCATCGGCGTCTCGGTGGGCCAGCGGGTCACCCCGGGCCAGCAGATCGGCCTGTCCGGCGCGACCGGCAACGTCACCGGGCCGCACCTCCACTTCGAGGCCCGCACCACCCCCGAGTACGGCTCCGACGTCGACCCCGTCGCCTACCTCCGCAAGCACGGCATGAACGTCTGACGAAAGCCCGCGCCCACCCCCTCCCGAAGCCCCGGTCCGAACCGGGGCTTTCGTGGTTTCCGCGCGTCCTCTCACCCCGATCCCGCTGTCCCGCCATCCCGCTGTCCAAAAAATATCCATGGATTCCGACCCGCCGTCGGAAATTCCCGCCCGCTGGAATAGAGTCACGGAAAGAGCGTCCAGCGGCGACGTTTCTCGCGGATTAAGGCGGAGGTCGGTCATGCGTATTCCGGCGCACTCGGTATGCACGGCGATCCGGGACGACATCGTGGCCGGTGTCCACGAGCGCGGCAGCCGCCTGACGGAGGAACTCCTCGCCCGCCGCTACGGCGTCTCCCGCGTCCCCGTCCGCGAGGCCCTGCGCACCCTGGAGGCCGAGGGCTTCGTGGTGACCCGGCGGCACGCGGGCGCGTGCGTCGCCGAGCCGACCGAGCAGGAGGCGGCCGACCTGCTGGAGATGCGCCTGCTGATGGAGCCGCTCGGCGCCGCCCGGGCCGCCCAGCGCCGCACCGAGGCCCACCTCAAGGTGCTGCGGGGCCTGGTGCGGCTGGGTCAGGAGCGGGCCCGCCGGGGCAACAGCGACGACCTGCGTTCCCTGGGCGGCTGGTTCCACGAGACGCTCACCCAGGCCTGTGGCAGCCATGCGCTGATCTCCGTGCTGACCCAGCTGCGGCACAAGATCGCCTGGATGTACGCGGTGGAGGCGCCCGCCGACCCGGTGGAGGTCTGGGCCGAGCACGGCGCCATCGTGGACGCGGTGGCGCGCGGCGACGGCGAGCGCGCCAGGGCGGTCACGGCGCTGCACACCGAGCGCGGGGCGGCCGCGCACCGGCTGCGTTTCACCGGCGGCGCCGAGCGTACGGAACGTGTGAGGACTTCGCAACAAGCCGTAAACATGCCGAGCCTGCGGCATTAACACGGGCGCCGTATACAAAGAGGAGCAATTCGATGGCGGGGTATTTTCCCTGCCTGAATTCGTCGCGCCGCCGGAATTCCCGGTAAAACGGCGGAGCCGCGCCGCCCGAAAGGGGCGACGCGGCTCCGCCGTTCTGTGCGGTGTGCGCTCAGACGGTCTCGGGCAGCTCCTCGAGTCCCTCGGAGACCAGCTTCGCCAGCCGGTCCAGGGCGGCGTCCGCGCCCTCGGCGTCGGAGGCGAGGACGATCTCCTCGCCGCCCTGGGCGCCGAGGCCGAGGACGGCCAGCATGGAGGCCGCGTTGACCGGAGTGCCGCCGGCCTTGGCGATCGTCACCGGCACGCCTGCGGCAGTGGCGGCTCGGACGAAGATGGAGGCGGGGCGGGCGTGGAGGCCCTCGGCCCAGCCGACGTTGACGCGGCGCTCAGCCATGTGTTGCTGCCCTTCGGTTCTCAGGTTGTCTAGACCAGTTTTTCATATCGTGAAGCATCCCCGGACGGTCCTCGTGTCCCGTCCGGGTGTGCCGTCGGATCGCGGCCTCGATCCGACGTCGCCCTACAGACTGCCTCGCGCCGTTGTCGGACGCGAGCCGTACTCTGGGGCCCATGCAGACCCCGGCGGACCGGCACGACCGGCGCGAGTACCCCGCCCACTGGGAGGCGGACGTGGTGCTGCGCGACGGCGGTACCGCGCGCATCCGGCCCATCACCGTGGATGACGCCGACCGGCTGGTCAGCTTCTACGAACAGGTCTCGGACGAGTCGAAGTACTACCGCTTCTTCGCGCCCTACCCGCGCCTGTCCGCCAAGGACGTCCACCGCTTCACGCACCACGACTTTGTGGACCGGGTGGGACTCGCGGCCACGGTCGGCGGCGAGTTCATCGCCACCGTACGCTATGACCGCATCGGTGCCGACGGCATGCCCGCCTCGGCGCCCTCCGACGAGGCCGAGGTCGCCTTCCTGGTGCAGGACGCCCACCAGGGCCGCGGGGTCGCCTCCGCCCTCCTCGAACACATCGCCGCGGTCGCGCGCGAGCGGGGCATCCGCCGCTTCGCCGCCGAGGTCCTTCCCGCCAACACCAAGATGATCAAGGTGTTCACGGACGCCGGGTACACCCAGAAGCGCAGCTTCGAAGACGGCGTCGTACGCCTGGAGTTCGACCTCGAACCCACCGACCGCTCGCTCGCCGTCCAGCGCGCGCGGGAGCAGCGCGCCGAGGCTCGGTCGGTACGGCGGCTGCTGGTGCCGAGGTCCGTCGCGGTGGTCGGCGTCGGCCGCGCGCCCGGGGGCGTGGGGCGCGGTGTCCTCGGCAACATCAGGGACGCCGGCTTCACCGGAGGCCTGTACGCCGTCAACAAGGCCTTCCCCGCGGAACTGAAGGAGGTCGACGGGGTGCCCGCGCACCGGTCGGTGCGGGAGATCGCCGGCCCCGTGGACCTGGCCGTCGTGGCCGTGCCCGCCGAGCACGTGCCCGAGGTGGTCGCCGAGTGCGGCGAGCACGGTGTGCAGGGACTCGTCGTGCTCTCCGCCGGCTACGCGGAGGCCGGGCCCGACGGGCGCGAGCGACAGCGCGCACTCGTGCGGCAGGCGCGCACGTACGGCATGCGGATCGTCGGGCCGAACGCCTTCGGGATCATCAACACCTCCGACGAGGTGCGGCTCAACGCCTCCCTGGCCCCCGAGATGCCCCGCCCCGGCCGTATCGGGCTGTTCGCCCAGTCCGGTGCCATCGGCATCGCCCTGCTGTCCCGGCTGCACCGGCGCGGGGGAGGGGTCACCGGCGTCACGGGCGTCTCCACCTTCGTGTCGTCCGGCAACAGGGCGGACGTCTCCGGCAACGACGTCCTGCAGTACTGGTACGACGATCCGGACACCGATGTCGTCCTCATGTACCTGGAATCCATCGGCAACCCCCACAAGTTCACCCGGCTCGCCCGGCGGACCGCCGCGGCGAAGCCGCTCGTCGTGGTGCAGGGCGCCGGGTCCGCGCCGCAGGGACACGCGGTACGGGCCACGCGGTTGCCGCACGCCACGGTGTCCGCGCTGCTCCGGCAGGCCGGGGTGATCCGGGTGGACACGATCACCGAGCTGGTCGACGCGGGCCTGCTGCTCGCCCGGCAGCCGCTGCCCGCCGGGCCCCGGGTGGCGATCCTGGGGAACTCGGAGTCGCTGGGGCTGCTGACCTACGACCAGTGCCTCGCGGAGGGGCTGCGGCCGATGCGGCCCCTGGACCTGACGACCGGGGCGTCGGCGGAGGACTTCCACGCCGCGTTGTCCCGGGCGCTGGCCGACGACACCTGCGACGCGGTGGTGGTGACCGCGATACCGGCGATAGGCGAGGCGTCGCCCGGGGACGCGGAGCTGGCGGAGGCGCTGCGGTCGGCGGCCGCCGGGGTGCCGGGCAAGCCGGTGCTCGTCGTCCACGTGGAGCTCGGCGGGCTGGCGCAGGCGCTGTCCGCCGCGGCGGGCACGGCACCGGCCTCGCCCGGGGGAGGGGACCCGCACCGCCCGGTGGAACGACTGCCCGGCATCGCGGCGGCCGTGGACAGGCCGGCCGGTGCCGCCCCCGCGGCCACCGGCTCCCGGCTCATCCCCGCCTACCCCGCCGCCGAGCGGGCCGTGCGAGCTCTCGGCGAGGCCGTGAAGTACGCGCAGTGGCGCAGGGAGGCCGCCGACCCGGGGAAGGTGCCCGAGTACGAGGACATCGACGAGAAGGGAGCCGCCCGGCTGATCGGCGGGATGCTCGCGCGCGGGCAGGGCCTGACGCTCGGCACCGAGGAGACCTGCGAGCTGCTCGGCAAGTACGGCATCCAGGTGCACCGCGCGCTGCCCGCCCCCACCCCGGACGCCGCCGCCGGGGCCGCCCGCACCCTCGGCTACCCCGTGGCGCTCAAGGCGACCGCCCCGCACCTGCGGCACCGTGCCGACCTGGGCGGCGTACGCCTCGACCTCGCGGACGAGGAGCAGCTGCGGCGGGCGTACGCCGAGTTGACCGAGCTGTTCGGCCGGCCCGAGGAACTGCGACCGGTGGTGCAGAGCATGGCGCCGCGCGGCGTCGACACGGTCGTACGGGCCGTGATCGACCCGGCGGCCGGCGCGGTGCTCTCCTTCGGGCTCGCCGGAGCCGCCTCGCAGCTGCTCGGCGACATGGCGCACCGGCTGGTCCCGGTGACCGACCGGGAGGCGACCTCCCTGGTGCGGTCGATCCGGACGGCCCCGCTGCTGTTCGGCTGGCGCGGCTCCACCCCCGTGGACACCCCGGCCCTGGAGGAGCTGCTGCTGCGCGTGTCCCGTCTGGTCGACGACCACCCCGAGGTCGTCGCGGTCACCATGGAGCCCGTCGTGGTCGCCCCGCGGGGCCTGAGCGTCCTCAGCGCCTCCGTGCGCCTCGCGCCCCCGCCGGCCCGCGACGACCTCGGCCCGCGCACCCTGCCGGTCTACTGAGCCCGCCGGACCCGGCCCCGCCGCCCTGTGACCGGACCGGACCGCCCCTGCCCACGGATTAGGATGGACGCCATGGCCAAGACCAGTACGACGTCCCAGGGGCTGCGCGCGGCGATCGAGCGCAGCGGCTACTACCCGGCCCTCGTGGCCGAGGCGGTGGAGGCCGCTGTGGGCGGCGAGCCCATCCGGTCGTACCTGGTCCACCAGGAGACCACGTTCGACCAGAACGAAGTGCGGCGGCACGTCACCGTGCTGGTGCTCACCGGCAACCGGTTCATCGTCAGCCACACCGACGAGCAGGCCGCCGACAGCACTTCTCCCACGCCGTACGCCACGACGTCCACGGAGTCGGTGAAGCTCGGCAGGATCTCGTCGGTCGTGGTCAGCCGCGTGGTCGCCAATCCGGAGCAGTACACCCCGGGCACCCTGCCCCGCGAGATCGTGCTGACCATCGGCTGGGGCGCCGTCTCCCGCATCGACCTGGAGCCCGCCGCCTGCGGCGACCCCAACTGCGAGGCCGACCACGGCTACACCGGCAACTCCACGGCCGACGACCTCAGCCTGCGCGTCAGCGAGGCCGGGGACGGCCCGGAGACGGTGCGCCAGGCGCTCGTCTTCGCGCAGGCCATCTCCGAGGCGACCGCGGACGTCACCCGCTGATGTCCCAGTCCGCAGCCGCAGCCTGGGACCACCCGGAACCGCTCTCCCCCGACTCGGCACCGCTGCCCGAGTACGGCACCGGGTCGCTCGCCGACCTGCTGCCCACCCTCGCCGCCGGGATGGCCGTACCCGGCATGACCGCCGCGATCACGGAGCTGACCCCGGCGGACCGCAACTGCGTCTTCCTGATCGACGGCCTCGGCTGGGAGCAGATCAAGGCCCATCCCGACGAGGCCCCGTTCCTGACCTCGCTGCTCGGCAGCTCGCGCGGCGGCACGGGCCGCCCGCTCACCGCCGGCTACCCGGCGACCACCGCGACCTCCCTGGCCTCCGTCGGCACCGGCCTGCCGCCGGGCGCGCACGGCCTGCCCGGCTACGCGGTCCGCAACCCGGCGACCGGCGAGCTGATGAACCAGCTCCGCTGGAACCCGTGGACACCGCCCGACCGGTGGCAGCCGTACCCGACCGTCTTCCAGCTCGCCCAGGAAGCGGGCGTGCACGCCGCCCAGGTGTCCTCCCCGACCTTCGAGAACACCCCGCTGACCAAGGTCGCGCTCAGCGGCGGAACGTTCCTCGGGCGGCTGAGCGGCGAGGAGCGGATGGACCTCGCCGCCGAGCAACTGGCGGCCGGCGACCGCTCCCTGGTGTACACGTACTACGCCGAACTGGACGGGGCCGGGCACCGCTACGGCATGGCGTCCGACACCTGGCGCGGCCAGCTGATGCACGTCGACCGGCTGGCCCAGCGCCTGGCCGAGCAACTGCCCCCGCGCAGCGCGCTCTACGTCACCGCCGACCACGGCATGGTCGACATCCCGTTCGACGAGGAACACCGCATCGACTTCGACGAGGACTGGGAACTGCGCGCCGGGGTCGCCCTGCTGGGCGGCGAGGGACGGGCCCGCCACGTGTACGCGGTACCGGGCGCCGAGAACGACGTCCTGACCGTCTGGCGCGAGGTGCTCGGCGAGCGGTTCTGGGTGGCCTCCCGGGACGAGGCGGTCGCGGCCGGCTGGTTCGGGAAGCCCGGTGAGTGCGAGGACCGCGTGTACCCGCGCATCGGGGACGTGGTCGCGGCCGCGCACGACGACGTGCTGCTGATCGCCTCCGAGCGGGAGCGGAAGGAGTCGTCGATGGCCGGCAACCACGGTTCCATGACCCCCGCCGAGCAGTTCGTCCCCCTGCTCGAAGTACGCTCCTGAAGCCCCCGCCGCCCCGCACCCCGCCGACCCGCACGTCCCGCCGCCTCCGCCGAAAGGTGCTCACCTCCCCATGCCCGAGTTGGTGTTCTTCTCCGGAACCATGGACTGCGGGAAGTCGACCCTGGCTCTCCAGATCGAGCACAACCGCTCCGCGCGCGGCCTGGCCGGCATGATCTTCACCCGCGACGACCGGGCCGGCGAGGGCAAGCTCTCCTCCCGCCTGGGCCTGGTCACCGACGCGGTCGAGGTCGAGGACGGGCAGGACCTGTACGCCCACCTCGTCGAGCACCTCTCGCAGGGCGGCCGCGCGGACTACGTGATCGCGGACGAGGCGCAGTTCCTGGCGCCGGAGCAGATAGACCAGCTGGCCCGCGTCGTCGACGACCTGGGCCTGGACGTGTACGCCTTCGGCATCACCACCGACTTCCGCTCCAAGCTGTTCCCCGGCTCGCAGCGGCTGGTGGAGCTCGCCGACCGGATCGAGGTGCTCCAGGTCGAGGCGCTGTGCTGGTGCGGCAACCGGGCCACCCACAACGCCCGCACGGAGGGCGGTGTGATGGTGGTCGAGGGCGCCCAGGTGGTCGTCGGCGACGTCAACCGGTCCGCGGACGAGATCGGTTACGAGGTGCTCTGCCGCCGGCACCACCGCCGCCGCATGACGGCGGCGACGGCCCGCGCGGGCGCGCTCTCGCCGGACGTCCTGCCGGTGGTCTCTGACTGAGGGGTGTCCGGCCGAACGGGGCACGGTTCACTGTGCCGTGGTCTGCGGAGCCTGTCCCCGCGTGCACCGGTACTCCGTTCGCGGAGGCTTGCTGACCGTCATCACGGCGGTGCGTCCACCGAAGAACCGTACGACTTGAAGACCGGTGCCTCCCCTCCGTCCTTCCGCGTTTGGCCTCCGGCACGGCCGAAGGCGGGCTGGATGACGAAGACTTCCGGCCTCTGCGCCGTCAATCCCGGTCGGCTCTTTCGCCGGGCTGCGCTCCCGCCGACAATGAATCACCGGCTCACGGGGGAGACGATGGCCAGCTACAGCATTCCGTACGCATTCGCGTGTCCGCACTGCGGAGCTCACAACTCGACGACGAGCTGGGTCACCGTCGACATCGGCGAGCGCCCCGACCTGGCGCAGCGGATCCGAGCCGGTGACATCCCCGGCCATACCGTGTGCACAGGCTGCGAGTCCACGCTGGACCTCGGCCATCCCCTGCTGGTCGGACGACCGGGCGGCCGGCCCGAACTGCTGCTGGTCCCGGGCCGGAACATGCCGCCCGACAAGCAGCGGGAGTACGTCGAGGCGGCCATGCCCCTGCTCGCCAGGGGCTGGACCGGGCACACGCCGTTGTCCCCTCTCGACGACAACATCCTCCCGATCGCTGCGGACGTCCTTCCGTACGCTTGCTACCGTGACATCGAAGAGGATCTGCGCAAGCGGTCCGCCGGTGAGCTGACGGCGTACGAACCGAACCAGTCGCGGTATCACTTCTGGCTCGACGAGACCGCACGCGCGCGCTGGCAGGTGAGGGTCAAGGCCCCGACCGAGCGCCTCTTGGCGGCGCGTACCTTCGACGACATCGTGCGCCTCGTCCGCCAGACGCCTGAGCTGCTCGACCCGAAAGTGGATGAGCTGCTGGGCGAATTGCTCTCGGTGATGATGCGGGAGTACTCGCCCGGGGAGGTCGTGACCGTCACCCATCGCCGCCATGTCCTGCGTCGCTGTCGTCGGCTCGGTCCGGAACAGGCCCTGAGCCGCACGATCAGCGGTCCCGAGGTCCTCGTGGGTGCCTTACGGCTGATGCCCACCGTCGGGGAGGCTGTGGTGCACTTCGGCGTCGGCACACCTCCGCGACGTGAACGAGAACTCTCCGCCGAGGAGGAGTGCGACCTCCTCGAAGCCGCACTGTTCCAGATGACCCCCCAGGAGGCCGAGCTCGGCGTGGCGTCCCGATGGGGTGAGACGTTGACTCTGCGCGAGGAACTGCGGCTGCACCTCGCGGAGCGCCTGTGCGCATCCCCCTCGGCCTCCGATCTCTGGTACGCCGTCTGGCTGTACGGCCTCATGGACCGCCGGCGCGCCGGCGGCCCGGCGATGTGGGCGTTCACCCGCTACCGCATCGGCACGACCACCGCCCGGCTGCACGAACTCGCTGAACCAGGTTGTGCGGCCAGGGCATTGGCCGCATTCGACGACGCCCTCGCCGCGGTCACGCCCCAGGCGCAGTCCACGTTGTGGGCGGCGACCGTCCGCGCGCTGGCGGACTTCACCGCCACCTGCTTCGAGGACCTGCCCGCACCCGACCCGCACCGCATCAGCGGCCTGCTCGCCACGGCCGTCGAGACACGCGGCAGTGACGTCGACCTTGTGCTCGCGCTCTGCCACATCGGCGTCGTCCATACCGACCACCACAGTCCCCGAGCCGACATCGACTTCGTGATGCGCACGCTGACCAACCTGCTTGAAGGCGCCACCGAGGCCGGGCGCCTCGGGGCGGCCGCCCGCTGCCGCTTCCTGCTCGGCAAGGCTTTGACCAGGCGAGCTCAGGTTTTCGGTACCTACCTGGACCTCCGTGGTGCGAAACGGGAACTCACCGCCGCGGTCGAGCTGTACCGGCAGACGAAGGCCTTCGACGAGTTCGTGACGGCAACCCTGGCCCTGGCCCACCTCGCTGTGGACGATCAGGCGCGGGACCAGACCGTGATGGCGCTGGTCCATGAGGCCCGCGACCACGCCAGGAAAGCCGGCATGCGCCGTAGGTGGGCCAAGCTGACGCATTACCTCGCCCGCCTCCTCCTGCTCGACGGCGACGGCGACCAGTACGCCGACGCTCAGGAGGCGCTGTCCCTGATCTCGCTGGCAGAACGCACCTTGACCAGAGAGGATTCACCTGCCGCCTGGGCCGCGCTGCAGATCGATCGCTCCGTCGCCGCCGAGAGAGGGTGGTTGCGCAAGGATCCGCGTCACCGCGCCGTCGTGGAGGAGTCCTTCGCATCGTTCGCCGCGGCGACAGCCGTCCTCGACTGCCGCCGTCACCGCGCCGAGTGGGCGCGGCTGCTCACCGCGCGGGCGTCGTCGTATCTGGTCCTCGCGCGCATGTCCGAGGAAGAGGGCGGTTCCTTTGCCGCCCGCAAGGCCGTGCGGGTACTGAAGGAGGCCGCCGGTCTGCTCACCGGTCCGGGCGACCGGCGGGCCTGGGGACGGATCCAGTGCCTGCTCGCCGAAGCACTGTTCCTGGTGCGCGAGTACGAAGCCGGCCACAGCGCGCTGAGCAGAGCGTCGACGGTCTGGAGTCCTGCGGGGCCCGATCCGTCAGCTCATGGGATGGTGATCCTCCTCAAGGCGGAGGCGCACGCCGCGGAAGGAGACCATGACACCGCCCTCACCGAATACGCCGCGGCATCGGCGTCGTTCAGGTCGTTGGGCACGAATCGGCAGAAGCGGCGCGCCGCGGCCGGTCTGGGCCGCCTGCTGGTAAGGCTGGGCCGGTTCGAGGAGGCCGTACCGGAACTGACGGCGGCCCTTGAGGCACTGTATCGAGAGGCAGCCGCCATCACGTTGCCTCACGTGCGCGAGCGCGTTCTCGGCGAGTACGGCTGGATCGCCGCCGTCGCGGCCGAAGCGCTGGTCGCTCTCGACCGCCTCTCCGAAGCCGTGGAGGTGCTCGAAAGTCTTCGTGCCCGTCTGTTGCGGGACGCAGTGGACCGCCATCCACATCGGTACGCCTCCCTGTCGCGGGAGCGGCCGGACAGCTACGAGGCGTTCAGCAAGGCCGCGCGCTGGCTCACCCAGCTCGAAGGACTCGCCGCACAACTGACCGCGAAACCGGCCGAATTCCAGGATGACGCTTATCATGCCGAGGCCGAGGGAAACCTTCGTGACGCGTTGCGGAAGGCGGGGCAGGAGTACGCCACAGCTCGCGCCGCACTCCTGAGGGGGAAGGAGCCTGCTGTCCGCAGCGGTCTCGCAGCCGGCGTATCCAGCGCGCAGCACCCGCTGGTCTACCTCTTCGCCACCGGTTCCGGCTGTACGGCGTTGATCGTGGCCGGAGACCGTATCGAGAGTGTCAAGACCGCGGCACCCACCGACACGGAACTGCCTGCGCTGTTGTACGGCGACGACTCCACCGGCGGCATTGTCGCCTTGCGTCCGGGGACGACGGCTGCGAGGCGAGAATTACGGGCCTGCCTCGACCGCCTCGCCGGGATCAGCGGCCTGGTCTCGGCGGTGCTGCGGGATGTCGGCGCGACCGAACTCACGATCATCGCCTGTGGACTGCTGACCGCCCTGCCCTTGCACGCCGCAGGCGCCGACGGCCACGGCCTGCTCGATGAATTCACGGTCTCTCATTCGCCGTCCGCCGCGACGCTGCTGGCGGCTCGGCAGGCGGCCCGCAGCCGACGTGCCGAACCGAAGGCGATGTATGTGGTGGACAGGCACGAGGGCCCGCCCTTCGCACCGGTGGAAGTCATGAACATCGCAAACACGCTGCCAGGAGAGGTGATCGTCGGTGAAGGACGAATCAGCTCGGGCCACCTGCTCGGCAGGCTGAGGGATCGCACGCATATCCATTTCGCCTGTCATGGTCAGTCCACCTTGAACCACCCGATGTACTCGCACATCAGGCTCTCCGCCGAGAGTGAGCTGACCCTCATCGAGCTCGCGCTGGCCACGAGCCTGGACGGCGAGCAGGCACCGCTGCGGGACACCCGCCTCGTGGTCTGTTCCAGTTGCCAGTCGGCTGTCCTCGCCGGCACCCACGCACCTGAGGAGGTGATCGGCCTGCCCGCCGGCTTCCTCGCCGTGGGCGTGCCCGCCTACATCGGAACCCTCTGGCCCGTACCGGACGTGGCCGCTTATCTGGTCATGAGCCGTTTCTACGCCCGGCTCCTTCCGCAGGAGCCGGAGGTACGCCCGCTGCCGGCCGCCGCGGCCCTGCGCCAGGCTCAGCTGTGGCTGCGCGATCTGACCGGGCGTGATCTGCTCGACTTCCTCGACGGCCGCGCACTCCCGGTCGACATCGGTACGCAGTTGGTCGAGTTCGCCCGCCGTTACCAGGACCGTAAGCTCTACGAGGATCCGGCCAACTGGGCCGGTTACGTCCTCGTGGGAGCGCATGAGGCCGAGATCTGGACCCCGTCATGACCGAAGAGACCCTCGCCGAACGCGACCTCGAGCCATACACGACCGTGCTCCTGCACGCGCGTGTCAAGGACGTGCCCGACACCCGTCACTGGCTCGTGCTGACCGGTGAAGACGGACAGCCACGCGCGGTCGTCCCGCCCGACGGGCTGGACGGACAGCGGCCCGAGGCCGAGCTGTCCGCACTCACCGACGTGCTCACCGGGTTCGTGAAGGCGCATCCGACCACGACCGTCACCCACGCACTGAACACCGGCGCTTTCAGGACCCTCGACCCCGATACACCCGTCATTCTCTGCGACGAACGCGGTGTCGTGGGCGTGTGGGCCGGATTCGATCTCGCCGACGCGATTCTGCGCGGGCCCGCACGGGGTGTCGGCGACACAGGACTTCCCGGGCGGATCGACGTCCCGGTTGTCACCCGCCTGTGCCGTGTGTGCGGGTCGGCCATGACCTTCGCCGAGAAGCCGGCCGGTTCGGTCGCATGCACAGGCCGTCCGCCGCACGACTTCGGGTGGTGACGGGGTGTTCCTGCCGGTGCTGGCGAAATCCGTGGATCTGCTGGACCGTAGATTCCTCCAGGGACTGCTCATGCCGAGCCTGGTGTTCTGGGCGGGGATCTTCGCGCTCGTCACAGGCGAGTTGGGGTGGGCCGAGGTCGGTGGGTGGTGGAACGCGCTCGATACGCTCCGGCGTGTCCTGTTCGGGCTCGGTGCCGCGCTCGGACTGGTCTTCTTCGCGGTGCTGCTCGCGGGCTGTGTGCCGACGCTGACCCGTTTGCTGGAGGGTTACTGGCCGCAGTGGCTCAGCGCCCGCGGTGTGCGGCGGCAGTTGCGGCGGTGGGGCCGGCTCGACCCCTTCGACCCCGGGGATTTCATGCGGCGGCACCGTGAGTTCCCGTACTCGGCGGAGAAGTTCATGCCCACCCGTTTCGGGAACGTGTTGCGCGCGGCCGAGACGTACCCGGGCGATGAGGAACGCTACGGTGCCGACGCGGTGTTCTATTGGCCGCGGCTGTATCTCGTGATGCCCGAGGAGTCCCGCTCCGAGGTCCGCGACGCCCGCACGGCCCTCGACCAGGCCGTGGTGATCTCGGCGCTGTCAGCGCTGTTCGCCATTGTGGCGGTGGTGGGAACGGCGTTCACCCGAAACACGGCGCTCTGGTTCGGCGGAGCGGCGCTGCTGGCAGCGGGCTTGAGCCACCTGGCCTACCGTGTGGCCGTGGGCGCGGCCGCGGTCTTCGGCGATCTCGTGCGCTCCTGCTTCGACGTGCACCGGCACGAACTCCTGGCCAGCATGGGCTTCTCCCGTCCGGTATCCCTCGTGGAGGAGCGCGCTCTGTGGCTCGCCGTGAGCCAGCAGCTCTACCGACGGCTGGCTGACCGGCCCGAGCTGCTCCGGTTCGACGCAGCTGCCGAAGGCCGTGATCCCGGAGCCCGGAGGGAACCCGAACCCGGTGGTGACGCGTGACCGTGTCACATGACCATGGTGGCGAACCCGTCTGGCCGGTCTCTCCCTCTCGCCGTACCGAATCCGGGACGGCCGGCAGGTGGTCGATGTTTCAGCACAAGGACTTTGGCCCACAAATCGAACATAATCGAACGGCATGTGGTCTGCAGGGCGACCCGCCCCTGAACTGGCGCGAACTCGCCTTCTACGACGCCGTCGCCGACCACGGCACAGCGCGCTCCCTGATGGGCGACGAGGTCCTGGCGGGCATCGCCCGCGAACTCGTCACCGAGGTCCGCCGCCAGCTCAAGCCCGACTGGATAGCCCGCGAGTCCGTCCGCGCCCGCCTGCGCAGCACCATCAAGCGCCTCCTGGCCCGCAACAACTACCCGCCGGACCAGCAGAAGGAGGCCATCGACCTGGTCCTCCGCCAGATGGAGCACTTCGCCAACGAGTGGTCCCGTGAACGGGGTCCCGGAGAACTGAACGCGAAAGCCCTGCCGACCGAGACCCAGGCCGGCAGGGCTCTCAAGACCGTACGAGCGTCAGACGCGCGCCTCCGACGAGGCCAGCCCGACGAACCCCGCCCACGCGTCACGCGGCACCGTGAGCACTGGCCCGGCGGCGGCCTTCGAGTCACGGATGTGCACAGCAGCCGAACCGGCTGCGACCTCTACACACTGACCGCCCTCGGTTCCGCTGTAGCTGCTCTTAAACCAGGCAAGGCCGGATGCGGCGGTTGAGGACTCAGCGTTGTTCATAGCGCTCCCAGCAACCCTTCGATGAACTTCGTCGACTCTCGCGGACTGAGAGCCTGTGATCGGATAATCCCATAGCGCGCAGCCGCGAGAGCCGTCTGTTCCGGGTCGGTCTCAAGAGAGCTGGTCGTGTGTGTCTCTGTGTAGACGAACTTCTTGCCGTCCTTCCTGGTGACAACCGTGAACGGTCCATTCACGCCTGCGTTTTCCTCACACTCGGTCGGCATGACCTGGATCTCGACGTTCTGCTTCTGACCGGCGAGGAGAATGAGCTCCAACTGTCCCCGCAGCACGTCCGTGCCGCCGTACCGATGCCGCAACACCGCCTCGTTCACTACGAAGCTCAACAGTGGAGCGGACCTGCGGTCGAAGATGTCCTGCCGGGCCAGCCGGGCAGTCACCCGCTGCTCGACCGTTTCCGAGTCCAATGGCGGACGCCGCATCGCGAGCAGCGCCCTCATGTACTCCTCGGTCTGGAGCAGCCCGTTGACGACATGGGTGTCGTACATAAGCAGCTCAAGGCACTCCTTCTCCAGCACCGCCATCCCCTGAAAGAACACCGGATACTGAGCCCGTTCCACCTGCTCCTTCCACAGGCACAGCAACCCGTCCGCCCTCAGCACCTCGTCCGCCCGCTCGATCGTCCGGGGTGACGGGATCCGCCGTCCCTGCTCGAACGACGCGATCGTGGACGCCGAGTACCCGAGCCGTCTGCCGAGCTCCTCGCGTTCCATGCCCTCCCGGAGCCGCAGGGTCTTCATGGTCTGCCCGAACGCGACGACGACACCGCGCCCCGCCTCGTCCTCCGGCCGCCGCCCGGCCCCGTCGTCGTTCTCCCATCCGTCCCCGAGACTCACCACCGCCACTCCCGCGCCGTCGCCGTTCCAGCGTTCCCCGGAAGCCGCCTCGGACCCCGCCGCCGCACCCTCGCGCTCAGCCATCTCACCACCGCCTCTTGGAGCCCAACGCCCCAGCACGGGACGCCGTAACGGCGCGCAGCTCCGACTCGTGCGTACAGTGCGCGTACATCCAGCCCCTGTCACTGCGTCACCACTGGTCACGCTACGCGACCAACGGGACGGTGAGGTCCATGACGACGAAACCCATCAATCCCGCCAATCCCACCGACACCACCCAACCCACCGCCCCCTCCACCCCCGTGAAGGCGCCCCCGCCGCCACACCGCCGCACCTTCGAGATGCGCTTCACCTCCACACCTCGCGGGGCCCGGCTCGCCCGCCGTCTCGCGGCCGTCCGCCTGGACGGGTGGGGCATCCCGTACGGCACCGACGCGCATGACGCGATCGTGCTGATCGTCGCCGAGCTGAGCGCGAACGCCGTACAGCACGGTCATGTCCCCGGCCGGGACTTCCACCTCCGCCTCCAAGCCGCCCCCGACGGCCGCACCGTACGCGTCGAGGTCACCGACACCCGCACCGAACGCCACCCCCGCCGCCCCACCGTCCCGAAGGGCGTCCCCAAAACGGAGGAAGCCGGCCGTGGGCTGCTCCTCGTATCGCAGCTCGCGACCCGCTGGGACTGGCACCCGCGCCCGGACGGTCCCGGCAAGACGGTCTGGGCCGAGTACGCGTTCCCGGCCCGGGTCTCAGCGGCGAACCGGCGAGGCGAGAGGGCGAGCCGACTGATCGCTCACTGATCACGAGGCGGGCGAACAGGGTCTCTCCCCACCTCGCAGTGATCACTTCGTGCCATCAACTGCCGTGATAACTGCGGTTATCACAGACAAGACGTCAAGCAAGACCCGACCACTCCTACGGTTCAGTCCGTCGACAGGCGCCCCAGCGGTCCGCCCGCTCCCCAGGTGCCTGTCGGTGCTCGCCCCTTCCACATCAGTACGGGAATCACGGGAGACACCTCATGGACGACGCGACGGAACAGACCCCCGACAACGCGCTGCCGCTGCCCGAGCTCGTCGCGGCCCGTGGCGCAACCTGCACCACGACGAACCCACCCGCGTGGAGGCCAAGCTGATGGTGGAGGGCGACCCTTCGCCGGGCACCCTCACCCGCACTTGGACCGGCGACGCGTTCACCGGCTCCGAGGCCGTGCTCAAGCGGCCGGGACACGGCACCGTGCCGCTGGAGCAGGCCGGCTGGGAGCAGGCGACGCGGAACCATCGGCCGTTCCTGTCGTACGCCGACCTGGGCAACATGATCAACGGCAAGCCGTCCCAGATGTACGACAGCATCGCCGGCATCCTCGGGCTGGAGTACCTCAACGCGGCCTCGCGGCGGCTGACGGAGCAGCGGAAGGAACTCGAAGCCGTCGAGAAGGCCGAGAAGGAGAAGAAGCCGCTCCTGCTCGCGGCCCTGGAGGCGGTCGAGCACGACGACCGCGCGCTCAGGGCCCTCGTGGCGGTGGAGGAGAGGGGTGGTCCGGACTACGGCACGCTCGACGCCCTGATCGCCGGCGTGCCGATGGCCGACGAGGGCCGCCGGCGGGAGGCGCGTCTGGAGGCCGACGCCAAAGGTCCCGACCTCGACCGGGTCGGCGCGGCCGTCGACGCCCTGCAGCGCGCCGTGGCCGACGCCGACGACCTGAAGGGATCCGCGGCCGCGGACGCCCTCGGCAGGGCCGAACTGCTCCAGGCGGCCCTCGCGCACAGCGACCGGCACGCCGACGACACGGCCTGCCCGGTGTGCGGCACCGAGCAGGTCCTCGACCGGGCGTGGGCCGCCCGCAGGCCGCGGCTGACCGTGCTGTGTCGATCGTGGAGGACCTGGCTCCCGGGCTCCCCGACGGCGTCGACGTCGAGACCGACGTCACCCGGTATGAGACATTCACCGTTGTCGACTGTGGTCAGAAACTGGAGAAGACCGGCTGTCCCCGAAGCGGCGCATCGATCGACACCGAGTGGTGGGCTGACGTACTCCAAGCCCACCGCGACGATGGCTCCGTCATGTCCGTCGTCACCGCCTCCCTGCCCCAACGCCCGCGCGACCGGAACCGTTACGACGGGCAGCGCCTACAGGCAGGTACACCGCGCGTACAGCGACTCCCTGTCGTAGCGCCACGCGACCCGGGCGCGGCTCAGCGCGGAACCTGGACCACCGCGAACGGCGCGCCCTCCGGGTCCGTCACCGTGGCCACCCGGCCGTGCGCGGTGTCGTGGGCCGGTTCCAGGACCCGGCCGCCCAGCTCGGCCACCCGCCGCAGCGTGGCGTCCGCGTCGTCGACCTGGAAGTACGTCAGCCAGTGCGAGCCCCGGTCCCGGGGCAGGGCGTGACCGACCCCGTGGATGCCGGCGACCGGACCGTCCGCCAGGCGCAGGGTCACGTAGTCGGAGCCGGAGTCCGCGGCGGCCTCCGGCTCCGGGTCGTCCTTGTAGCCGAAGACCGCCGTGTAGAACGTGCGGACGCTCGCGGTCTCGAAGGTCAGCAGCTCGTTCCAGGCCGGCGTGCCGTGCACGCCGGTGGCGGCCGTGCCGGGGTGCCCCGGCGTTCCCTGCCAGACGCCGAACACGGCCCCCGAGGTGTCGGAGCCGAGGACGAGCCGTCCCTCGTCGGCGGCGTCCAGGGGGCCCACTCCCACGGTGCCGCCGCACAGCCGTACCGTTTCGGCCGTCAGTCCCACGTCGTCCGAGGCGAAGTACGGCGTCCAGGCGGTGGGCAGGTCCAGGTCCGGGTCCAGCTCGCCGATCCCCGCCACCCGGCGCCCGCCGAGCACGGCCCGCACGTACGGGCCCAGCTGCTGGGGGCCGGGCTCGAACTCCCAGCCGAAGAGCTCCCCGTAGAACTCCTCGGTCGTGGTCAGCCCGTGCACCATGAGACTCACCCAGCAGGGTGTGCCGGGCGCGCGCCGACCGTGCGTGCCGCCGTTCGGGCCGGCCGACCCCCGTGCCTCGGTCATCGTCACTCTCTCCCCGGCCCCTCTCGGCGGCCGTGTCGCTTCCGCTTCCCGCATCCACGTGCACAGACCGCGCGCCCGCCCCGTGCCGGGGCCCGCCCCGTGCGCGGCCCCCCGGCCACGGCGGCGCCGCCAGGCGATCATCGGATGCACAGCAGGTGCCCGGTCCCGTACGCGTGGTGATCGAGGCTGTCCGGCCGAGCAGAGTAGTCGGACCTGGACGACGCGGCCACCCCTGACGTATGGATGGACGCCATGAAAGCCATCATCACCGCAACGGAACTCGCGCACGGCTTGACCGGGGCCCATCCGCCCCTGCTGCTGGACGTCCGCTGGCAGCTCGGCGTGGCCAAGGCGGCGGGGGCGCCGGCCTTCGACGGGCGGGCCGAGTACGCGGCCGGGCACCTGCCCGGCGCCGTCTTCGTCGACCTGGACGCGGAACTGGCCTCGGCGCCGGGGGAGCGCGGCCGTCATCCGCTGCCCGGTCTGGCCGAGTTCGGCGCCGCGATGCGCCGGGCGGGTGTGTCGTCGGCCCGGCCGGTGGTCGTGTACGACGGCGGCCAGGGCTGGGCGGCCGCGCGTGCGTGGTGGCTGCTGCGCTGGACGGGTCACCCGGACGTGCGGGTCCTCGACGGCGGGTTGCCGGCCTGGGAGGGCCCGCTCTCGACGGACGTACCCGCCCCGGCCGAGGGCGACTTCGAGCCGGTGCCGGGCGCCGCGGGACTCCTCGACGCGGACGCCGCCGCCGCGCTCGCCCGCTCCGGCGTACTGCTCGACGCCCGGGCGGCGGAGCGGTACCGGGGGGACGTGGAACCCATCGACCGGGTGGGCGGGCACATCCCGGGTGCCGTGTCCGCGCCGACGACCGAGAACGTGACGGCGGACGGCCGGTTCCTGCCCGCCGGGGAACTGCGGGCGCGTTTCGAGAAGCTCGGCGTGTCGGAGGGCGCCGAGGTCGGTGTCTACTGCGGTTCCGGTGTCTCCGGGGCCCACGAGGTCCTGGCTCTCGCGGTCGCGGGCATCCCGGCGGCGCTGTACGTGGGCTCCTGGTCGGAGTGGTCCGCGGACCCGTCCCGGCCGGTGGCGACGGGGCCCGAGCCGCAGTGACGGAGAACGGAGGGGGCTTCCGTCGCGGAAGCCCCCTCCGGGCGCACGGCCGTACGATCCGTCGCTCGTGTTGCTCCTGCTGCCCTGCTATTCCTGCTTCTTGCGCCGGGTACCGAACACGATCTCGTCCCAGCTGGGCACGGCGGCCCGGCGTCCGGGGCGGACCCCGTCGGCCTCGGCCTGGCGGTCGGTGGCGCCGACCAGGCGGTCGCGGTGGCTGCCGACCGAGCGGGGCATGAGGACATCGGCGTAGGCGGAACCGGCCGAGGCCGCCGGGGCGGGGGGCTCCTCCGCCTCGGGTTCGGTGTCCGGGGGCTCCTCGGCGGAGTCCGCGGGCCGCTCCGGGACCACCAGGTCTCCCCGGAAGCTGGGCACCGCCTCCAGCAGGCTGGTCAGCGAGTCACGCTCGCCCGTGCCCTCCTCGGAGGGGTCGGGGGCCGGCGGCAGGCCGGGCCGTTCCAGGGCGCGGTCCAGCGGGCGGTCGCGCGGCAGCCGGGCGATGCGCGGCACGAAGGGGAAGCTCGGCTCGGGCGCGCCGAGGTCGTCGGACTCCCCGATCAGGGAGCGCGCCTCGTCGTCGACGGCCTGGACGAGCCGCCGGGGCGGATCGTACGTCCAGCTCGCCGAGTGCGGCTCGCCCGCGACCCGGTAGACCAGCATGACCTCCCAGGTGCCGTCGTCGCGGCGCCAGGAGTCCCACTGCACGGTGTCCTTCTCGGCGCCGCGCAGCAGCAGGCGCTCCTGGACGGCCTCGCCGAGCAGCGGACCGGAGTTCTCGCCGGGCCGGCGGACCGGGGTCTTGCGGGCCCGCTCGGCCATGAAGGCGCGCTCGGCCAGGACCGGGCCCTCGAAGCGCCGCACCCGGTCCACGGGGATGCCGGCGAGCTGCGCGACCTCTTCCGCCGTCGCGCCCGCACGTATCCGCGCCTGGATGTCACGGGGGCGCAGATGGCTCTCGACCTCGATCTCGATCTGGCCGAGGCGGGGCCGGTCGCCGCGTACGGCGGCGCGCAGCCGTTCGTCGATCGGAAGCGTGTACTCCGTTGCGTCGGCAGCCTTCAGCACCAGCCGTGTGCCGTCATTCGAGACGGCCACGACACGCAGTTCGGGCATGGGGACCTCCCGGGTGGTGCCTGCCGACGTCACGTGCGTCGCTGCTTCCGCTAGTCGAGTGTGGCCTGCCCGGGTGCAGCCTGCCACAACCTTGCCGAGTTGCCCGGCGTGTCGGGCACGGGCCCTCGAACGCCGTTATGGCACGGTTACCTATTCGCAACGCTAAGTGAACAACTCTGTCACCCTGTGCAACTAGCCCCCTCCCGGCGGTCCTGCAAGGCCCCGGACGCCCTGGTGGGAGACCGAACCCAGGGCTCGCAACAGTACTCCATTTGGACCATGTGCGTGGATGGGCGCGCCGTCCAACTTCTGGCAAGGGGCAGGAGTCCGCCGTGCGCAAGCGCTTTTCACGATCATGAAAGTGGCATGTTTCACACCGGTCCCGGACGCGGGGCCGGCGGTTCCGCCCCGGCTAGGCCCCCAGCACCCGTCGCAGGTAGTCGTTCTGGAACAGCCGGTCCGGGTCCAGCCGGTCCCGCAGGGCCGTGAACTCGCCGAAGCGGGGGTAGACCTCGGTGAAGTACGCGGCGTCCCGGGTGTGCACCTTGCCCCAGTGCGGACGCCCCTCGTGCGCGGTGAAGATGCGCTCGGCGGCGGTGAAGTACGCCTGATAGGGGGTGCCCTTGAACATGTGGACGGCGACATAGGCACTGTCCCGCCCGGAGGCGGTGGACAGGGTGATGTCGTCGGCCGGGGCGGTGCGCACCTCGACCGGGAAGCTGATCCTGAGGTCCGAGCGGTCGACCATCGCCCTCAGCTCCCGCAGCGTGTCCACCAGTGCCTCGCGCGGGACGGCGTACTCCATCTCCACGAACCGCACCCGGCGGGGCGAGGTGTAGACCTTGTACGGGACGTCCGTGTACGTGCGCGCGGACAGCGCCCGGCTGGATATCCGGGCGATGGCGGGGATGGTCGCCGGCGCCGCGCGGCCGACCCAGTTGGCCGCCTGGAAGAGGCCGTTGGAGAGGAACTCGTCCTCGAACCAGCCGGACAGCTGCCCGATCGGCTTCTCCGGCCCGGCGCTGCGGTTGTTGCGCTTGGTGTTGGTGTTCCCGGTGTGCGGGAACCAGTAGAACTCGAAGTGCTCGTTCTCCGCCCAGAGTTGGTCGAACTCGGCCAACACCCGGTCGAAAGGCATCGGTTCCTCGCGGGCCGCGAGCAGGAAGACCGGCTCCACGGCGAAGGTGATCGCGGTGACGACGCCCAGGGCGCCCAGGCCGATGCGGGCGGCCGCGAAGACCTCGGGGTTCTCCTTCGCGGAGCAGGTGAGCACCGACCCGTCGGCCGTGACCAGCTCGAGGCCCTTGATCTGGGCGGCGATCGAGGCCGACTCCCGGCCGGTGCCGTGTGTGCCGGTGCTGGTGGCGCCCGAGACCGTCTGCTCCATGATGTCGCCCATGTTGGTCAGCGACAGCCCCTCGCGGGCCAGGGCGACATTGAGTCTCTTGAGCGGTGTGCCCGCCTCGACGGTGACCGTCATGGCCTCGCGGTCGATGTCGCGGATGCCCGTCAACAGGTGAGGGCGGATCAACACGCCGTCGGTGGCCGCGATGGCGGTGAAGGAGTGCCCGGTACCGACGGCCTTCACCTTCAGGCCGTCCTCGGCGGCCCGGCGCACCGCCGCGGCCAGCTCCTCCACCGAGGCGGGGGTCACCTCCCGCGCGGGACGGGCGACGACGTTGCCTCCCCAGTTACGCCACGTGCCGTTCCTGCCGCTCGTTGTGGTGCTCAAGGGTGCCTCCCCGACCCGGAGCCGGCCTGCTGAGCCGGCGGTACCCGAGGAAACCGACCGCGACCGCGACGGCCCCGGACACGGCCGGAACCCCGTACCCGGCCTGTGCGCCGGCTGCGTCGATCACCCAGCCGGCCACGGAGGAGCCGAGCGCGACCCCGACCGCCAGGCCGGTGCTCACCCAGGTCATCCCCTCGGTCAGCTGCGCGCGAGGTACGTGCTCTTCGATGAGGGACATCGTCGTGATCATCGTCGGTGCGATGGACAGCCCCGCAGCGAACAGCGCCACGGCCAGAAGCGACAAGTTTCCGACCAGTAGGAGGGGGATCATACTCACGGCCATCGCGCATATGCCCAGCAGCCACCTGCGTTCCGGGGCCCCCGTGAAGCGCAGCAGCCCGAACACCGCCCCGGCCGCGCAGGAACCCGCCGCGTACAGCGCCAGGACCACGCTGGCCGCGGCCTTGTGGCCGCGCTCGTCGGCGAAGGCGACGGTGACCACGTCGACCGCTCCGAAGATCGCTCCCGTGGCGACGAAGGTGGCCACCAGGACCCGCAGACCGGGGGAGCGCAGGGCGCTGCCGTCGTGGTGCTCGCGCGGGTGCGGTGCGGGCTCGGTGGCGCGCTGGGCGGTCAGCCAGAAGACCCCGGCGGCCAGGAAGCCGCCGGCCAGCAGCGGGCCCGCCTCCGGGAACCACGCCGTGGACAGGCCGATGGAGATGATCGGCCCGAAGATGAAGCAGACCTCGTCGACCACGGACTCGAACGAGTAGGCGGTGTGCAGCTGGGGAGTGCCCCGGTACAGCGCGGCCCAGCGCGCCCGGATCATCGCGCCCAGGCTCGGCACACAGCCGATGCCGGCCGCGCAGACGAACAGCACCCAGTCCGGCCACTCCAGGTGCGCCGCCAGCAGCAGCCCGGCGGTCGCGGCGAGCGCTCCCAGCGTCGCCGGGCGCAGCACCCGGCGCTGGCCGTACTGGTCCACCAGCCGGGATATCTGCGGCCCGATCGCGGCCGCGGACAGCGCGATGGCGGCGGACAGCGCGCCCGCGAGCCCGTACCGCCCGGTGAGCTGCGAGATCATCGTGACCACGCCGATCCCCATCATCGACAGCGGCATCCGGCCGACGAGGCCCGCGGCGGAGAAGCCCTTGGTGCCGGGGGCGGCGAACAGGGCACGGTAGGGGCTCGGCACGGGGGTCTCCGGTCTTCGGGCGTAAGGCGCGAACGCTGCCGATACAGCTTACGAGTCGGGTGACCCCGACGCACCGGGGCAGCGGGCCGCGAAAACCGGCCGAAAACCGGTCGGAACCCGACTCTTCACCCCACCGTTTCCGGGCCGTCGGTGCCGAGTGGCAGGATCGAGCCATGCCAGACGTGCTCGATGCCACCCCCTACGACGCCCTGCTCCTGCTCTCGTTCGGCGGCCCGGAGGGCCCGGACGACGTGGTCCCCTTCCTGGAGAACGTGACCCGCGGGCGCGGTATCCCCAAGGAACGCCTCAAGGAGGTCGGGCAGCACTACTTCCTGTTCGGCGGGGTCAGCCCCATCAACGACCAGAACCGCGCCCTGCTGGGAGCCCTGCGCAAGGACTTCGCCGAGCACGGCCTGGACCTGCCGGTCTACTGGGGCAACCGCAACTGGGCCCCGTACCTGACGGACACCCTGCGCGAGATGGTCGCCGACGGCCACCGCCGCATCCTGGTGCTCGCCACCAGCGCCTACGCCTCCTACTCGGGCTGTCGCCAGTACCGCGAGAACCTCGCCGACTCGCTGGCCGCGCTGGAGGCCGAGGGCCTGGAGCTGCCGAAGACCGACAAGCTGCGCCACTACTTCAACCACCCGGGCTTCCTCCAGCCCATGATCGACGGGGTGCTCGAGTCCCTCGCCGACCTCCCCGAGGACGTCCGGGCCGGCGCCCACCTCGCCTTCACCACCCACTCCATCCCGACCGCCTCCGCCGACACCTCGGGACCCGTCGAGGCCCACGGCGAGGGCGGCGCGTACGTCGAGCAGCACCTGGACGTGGCCCAGCTGATCGCCGACGCGGTCCGTGAGCGCACCGGCGTCGACCACCCCTGGCGGCTCGTCTACCAGTCCCGCTCCGGCGCCCCGCACATCCCCTGGCTGGAGCCGGACATCTGCGACCACCTCGAGGAACTGCACGGGGAGGGCGTCCCGGCCGTCGTGATGGCGCCCATCGGCTTCGTCTCCGACCACATGGAGGTCCTCTACGACCTCGACACGGAGGCCAAGGCCAAGGCGGAGGAGCTGGGCCTGCCGGTGCGCCGCTCCGCCACCGTCGGCGCCGACCCCCGGTTCGCCGCCGCGGTCCGCGATCTGATCGTGGAGCGCGCCGCCGCCGAGCGCGGCCAGGAGGTCACGCCCTGCGCCCTGGGCGCCCTCGGGGCGAGCCACGACGTCTGCCCCGTGGGCTGCTGCCCGGCCCGCGCCCCCCGTCCGGCCGCCGCGGGCGCCGACAGCCCCTACGCGTGAGGAGCCCCGTGACCGACAGCCCGCACACGGACCTGCTGGGGCTCGCCCGCGAGGCCGCCCGCCGCGCGGGGGAGCTGCTGCGGGACGGCCGCCCCGCCGACCTCGCGGTCGCCGCGACGAAGTCGAGCCCGATCGACGTGGTCACCGAGATGGACATCGCGGCGGAGAAGCTGATCACCGACGTGATCTCGGCCCAGCGCCCCGACGACGGCTTCCTGGGCGAGGAGGGTGCCGCCACCGAGGGCACGAGCGGCATCCGCTGGGTGATCGATCCGCTCGACGGCACGGTGAACTACCTGTACGGGCTGCCCACCTGGGCGGTGTCCATCGCCGCCGAGCAGGACGGCGAGACGGTGGTCGGTGTCGTGGCCGCCCCGATGCGCGGCGAGACGTACCACGCGGTACGCGGCGGCGGGGCCTGGGCCACCGGCGCCTGGGACGGTGAGCGCCGGCTGGCCTGCCGGCCCGCGCCGCCCCTGGAGCAGGCGCTGGTCTCCACCGGCTTCAACTACGTCCACGAGGTCCGCGCCCACCAGGCCGAGGTGGCCGCGCGGCTGATCCCGCGGCTGCGCGACATCCGGCGCGGCGGCTCGGCCGCGGTCGACCTGAGCGACCTGGCCTGCGGCCGGCTGGACGGGTACTACGAACGCGGGCTCAACGCCTGGGACGTCGCCGCGGGTGACCTGATCGCCCGGGAAGCGGGCGCGCTGACCGGTGGACGGCCCGGAGAGCGGCCGTCACGCGACCTGACGGTCGCGGGCACCCCGGGGGTCTTCGAGCCCCTCCAGCGGCTGCTGGAGGACTTCGGGGCGTGGCACGACTGACCGGCACCCCCGGGTGCCCGGGCGGCGGCACCAAAGGCTCGGCCCCGGCGCTGGATTCGCCGGGGCCGAGCCTTCGTACGGGTCGTGCGGGTCGCGCGAGGTGCTACGGGTGTCTCAGGCCGATCAGACGCTGGTCGCGCCGACCTCCACACCGTGTTCGGCGGCGAGGCGGCGCAGGTCGTCGAGCTCTGCCTGCTCCACCTCGACGAGGAAGTCGTCGCCCTCGTCACGAGCCCGCGTCAGGTCGGACTCGGTCGCCCTTATGCGCTGCAGAAGTCCTGCGGTGAAAGCGTCCATGCTGCGCCCCCTCGTCCTGGGTCGTGGGTCGGTGGCACGGGGGTGTGCCGTTAGGGAAGGGGCGATCACGTCTCCCATGGGTGCCCAGCGCTGCCCGGGCTGGGCGGCGACGGTGCCGGACACCCACGCCCACTCTGCCGACAATCGGATCGCGGCGTACCGCATGGTGCTGCGGCACATGCAGAGCGTGATCGCGGGGTGTAAAGCCGTCCTCCCCCCGCTCTCTTCCGCGGAAACCTCAACCGGAGGAGAAAATCTCGCATTCCCTTCCCGGGGGGCCGTGATTCGTCGGGGGAACCGCTGTCTTACAGCCGACTTATGGCGGAAAAGGGCAGGATGGAGACCACACAATCCCGTCGGTACCCCCGCCCGCGTGCGCCCAGCCGCGCTACGCGGGTGGACACAGGAAGGACAAGCGACGTGCGCGTACTCGTCGTCGAGGACGAGCAGCTGCTCGCCGATGCGGTGGCCACCGGACTGCGCCGGGAGGCCATGGCCGTCGACGTCGTGTACGACGGTGCGGCCGCCCTGGAACGCATCGGCGTCAACGACTACGACGTGGTCGTCCTCGACCGAGATCTCCCGCTGGTGCACGGCGACGACGTCTGCCGCAAGATCGTCGAACTCGGCATGCCCACACGCGTGCTGATGCTCACCGCCTCCGGTGACGTCAGCGACCGCGTCGAGGGCCTGGAGATCGGCGCCGACGACTACCTGCCCAAGCCGTTCGCGTTCAGTGAGCTCATCGCGCGCGTGCGCGCCCTCGGCCGGCGCACCAGCGTGCCGCTGCCGCCGGTCCTGGAGCGGGCCGGCATCAAGCTCGACCCCAACCGCCGCGAGGTCTTCCGCGACGGCAAGGAGGTCCAGCTCGCGCCGAAGGAGTTCGCCGTCCTGGAGGTGCTGATGCGCAGCGAGGGCGCCGTCGTCTCCGCCGAGCAGCTGCTGGAGAAGGCCTGGGACGAGAACACCGACCCGTTCACCAACGTGGTGCGGGTGACCGTGATGACGCTGCGCCGCAAGCTGGGCGAGCCGCCGGTCATCGTCACCGTCCCCGGCTCCGGCTACCGGATCTGATGAGCATGGCCACCACCCCCGCGCCCCCGCAGGCGCCCCCCAAGCCCACCTGGGACCCCAGAAGGCCGGAGTCGCCGTTCCCCTGGCTGCGCCCGACCATCCGGATACGGCTGACGCTGCTGTACGGCGGCATGTTCCTGATCGCCGGCATCCTGCTGCTGTCGATCATCTACCTGCTGGCGGCCCAGGCGATCAGCACCGGCAACCAGCCACTGTTCAAGATCGTCAGTTACCAGGGCCTCAAGGTCTCCAGCGACAACTGTCCCGCGATCAACGGCCCGGCCAGCCTGTCGCTGCAGCAGTTCAACGACGCGCTCGGCCTGTGCGCCGACCACCGGCGCCAGGCCGCCCTGGACGACCTGCTCAGCCGCTCGCTGCTGGCCCTGCTGGGCCTCGCCGTGATCGCCTTCGCGTTCGGCTACGCCATGGCCGGCCGGGTGCTGTCACCGCTCGGCCGGATCACCCGCACCGCGCGCGCGGTGGCCGGTTCCGACCTGTCCCGCCGGATCGAACTGGACGGCCCGGACGACGAGCTCAAGGAGCTCGCGGACACCTTCGACGACATGCTGGAGCGGCTGCAACGGGCCTTCACGGCGCAGCAGCGCTTCGTCGGCAACGCCTCGCACGAGCTGCGCACGCCCCTGGCGATCAACCGCACGCTGCTGGAGGTGCACCTCTCGGACCCGGGCGCGCCCGTGGAGCTCCAGCAGCTCGGCAAGACGCTGCTGGCCACCAACGAGCGCAGCGAGCAGCTCGTGGAGGGCCTGCTGCTGCTCGCCCGCAGCGACAACCAGATCGTCGAGCGCAAGCCCGTGGACCTGGCCGAGGTCGCCTCGCAGGCCATCGACCAGGTGTACGCCGAGGCCGAGGCCAAGGGCGTCGAGATCCGGGGCGAGCGCAAACCGGCCGTCGTCCAGGGCAACGGCGTCCTGCTGGAGCGGATCGCGCTGAACCTGGTGCAGAACGCCGTGCGGTACAACGTGCCCCATGAGGAGGGGCAGCGCGAAGCGCTTCCGAACAAGGGTGGCGGCGGGCGACGGGAGGGCGGGTGGGTGGAGGTGGTCACCGAGGTCCAGCACGGGCAGGCGGTGCTGATCGTCTCGAACACCGGGCCGGTCGTGCCCGCGTACGAGATCGACAACCTCTTCGAGCCGTTCAGACGGCTGCGTACGGAGCGCACGGGCAGCGACAAGGGCGTGGGTCTCGGCCTGTCGATCGCCCGGTCCGTGGCCCGCGCGCACGGCGGCCACATCTCGGCGGTGCCCAGGGAAGGCGGTGGTCTCGTGATGCGGGTGACGCTGCCGATCTGACCGGCTCGTGACACACCCGGGGATGTTCGCTTTGCGCGGAATTTCCCGACCGTTGGACGGGCATCACCGTGTGTGATCGATCACATGGGCAACTTTCCGGCCATCTACTCTCCGTGATCAAGATGCCGGGCGGAAAGCCGGGAAAATCCGGGTTTTCAGGGGTCCTGATCACGGGAAGTACACCGTGAGATGCCTTTGAGGCACAGCACCCGGACCGTGTACGGTCCCCATCGCCATCCCAGCCGATCACTCTTGAGGGGTCCGGTTGGGTGTCGATTGAGTAACAGACCTTGATGTGAGGCAAAATCTCCGCCTCGGGTCGGGCACAAGTCCGGCCTCTCACGCGTTACGTGCGCTGGAGACACCGCAGACACCCAGAGGGGGAGAGCGACATGGCAACCGACTACGACACCCCACGCAAGACCGATGACGACGTGGATTCGGACAGCCTCGAAGAGCTGAAGGCCCGGCGCAACGACAAGTCCGCGTCAGCCGTGGACGTCGACGAGTTCGAGGCCGCGGAAGGCCTGGAACTGCCCGGCGCCGACCTCTCGAACGAGGAGTTGGCCGTCCGGGTCCTGCCCAAGCAACAGGACGAGTTCACCTGCATGAGCTGCTTCCTGGTGCACCACCGCAGCCAGCTGGCCCGCGAGAAGAACGGTCAGCCGATCTGCCGCGACTGCGACTGAGGGCGGGTCGGCCGTGACTGGCTCGACCCCACCTCGGAAGCGCCGCTTCCGCCTGCCGGGAGCGGACCAGGGGCCGTCCGACGGCCCGCACGACGCGCGTGACGACGGGCGGGGCTCACCCGAAAAGGGAGCCTCGCTCGAACCGGTGACCGGCCGGAGTGACCTCCCGGCGTTCGCACGGCGGACCGCGCCCGTCGCCCTGCGACGGGCCGCGGCCATCCGGGAGAAGGCCCGGGAAAGGGCCCGGGAGGGTGCCCGCAAGGGAGGCGTCCGCGCCAGGTCGGGGCTTGCCTATGTCACCGACCGGATCATCGAGATCGCCCCTCGCATCCCCGTACGCGACCTCGCGACGCTGCGCCGGCACTTCCCGGACCTCGGGCCCGAGCAGCTCGCCGACAAACTGGTGGCGGGCGCCGCGAACGCGACCTCCACGGTAGGGGCCGGGATCGGTGCGGCGGCGATGCTGCCGGTGCCGCCCGCGATGCCCACCGAGCTCGCCGCGGAGATCACCGGGGTCGCGGCGATCGAGCTCAAGCTCATCGCGGAACTCCACGAGGTCTACGGAGTACGGCCGCCCGGCGGTCTCAAGGCCCGCAGCACCGCCTACCTCGCCTCCTGGTCGCAGGAGCGCGGCATCGACGTGATGAAGCCTTCGACGGTCAACACGGCCCTCGGGGGCCCGATGAAGCGCCGGCTGCGCCAGCAGATCATGAAGCGGACGGTGCGCGACCTGCCCAACCTGCTGCCGTTCATGATCGGCGCCGCCGTCGGGGCGGTGCTGAACCGCCGCGACACCAAGAAACTGGCCGAACGGATCCGGTCCGACCTGCGCAAGATCCAGGTGCCGTGGGAGGAGCTGACCGCACTGCCCGCGCTCGAGCCCCTGGCGATCGAGGACATCGCCAAGGACCTCGGGGACTGACCGGCGTCCTACGCCACGGCTTCCCGCGCCGCCGCGATCGCGGCCGCGAGCCCTTCCGGGTCCCGGGTCGACAGGTACAGGTACGGCGTCGGGTCCGCGGGATCGGTGACCTCGACGCGGAGGGCCGTGGGGATGTAGGCGCGCAGCAGGAGGAAGGCGCGGGTGTCGGCCTTGTAGGTGCGCCAGGCCCGGGCCTCCTCCGCGTCCATGACCTCCGCGCCGCCCAGCGCCGTCACCGGGATCTTCGCCTCGCCCGCGACCAGCGAGCCACCCACGACACGGATCCGCACCGAGCCGTAGGAACTCGCCACGACCGCCGCCGCGGCCGTGCCGCCGACCAGGCCGCCGAGCAGCGGCAGGGGGCCGAAGGGCAGCAGGATCAGGGCGAAGGCGACCCCGACCAGGAAGCTGATCAGCCACCAGGAGCGGGGGGCGGTGAGGCGTTCGTCGTACGGGGTGGCGGAGAGCTGCATGCAGCCAAGCTTGGCACGGTGAACGGCCACCCCCGACGCGCGGGTAAGGTCTGCGGCTGTGAGTGGTGGTTCCCCCGTTCTTCAGCCCCCGGCCGACGCCGTGAAACCCGTCCGGCACCCCGATGCTCCCGCACCCGGCGAGCTCCTCGGCGCCCACTACGGCCAGTGCTTCGGCTGTGGCGACGAGCAGCCGCACGGACTGCGCCTGGCGGCCCGCGCGGGTGACGGCGTCTGCCTGACCGCCGAGTTCACCGTGCAGCCCGCCCACCAGGGCGCGCCGGGCCTCGCGCACGGCGGGGTGCTCGCCACCGCCCTCGACGAGACCCTCGGCTCGCTGAACTGGCTGCTGCGTACCATCGCCGTGACCGGGAGGCTGGAGACGGACTTCGTACGGCCCGTCCCGGTGGGGGCCACGCTCCACCTCCAGGCCGAGGTGACCGCCGTCGCCGGGCGGAAGATCTACTCCACCGCCACCGGCCGCATCGGCGGCCCGGACGGCCCCGTCGCCGTCCGCGCCGACGCGCTCTTCATCGAGGTCGCGGTCCAGCACTTCGTCGACAACGGCCGCCCCGAGGAGATCCGGGCCGCCATGGACGACCCCGACCAGATCCGGCGCGCCCGCGCCTTCGAGGTGAACCCGTGAGCCAGGTGAGCCCCCCGAGCCCCGAGCCCCCCGCCCGCCGCGACCCCGTGCAGGTGCTGATCCGCCGCGTCGACCCCGCCGTACCGCTTCCGGCGTACGCGCACCCCGGGGACGCCGGAGCCGATCTGCGCACCACCGAGGCGTGCGAACTGGCGCCCGGTGAGCGCGCCGTCCTGCCCACGGGAGTGTCCATCGCCCTCCCGGAGGGGTACGCGGCCTTCGTGCACCCGCGATCCGGTCTCGCCGCCCGCTGCGGTGTCGCCCTCGTGAATGCCCCGGGGACGGTTGATGCCGGGTACCGTGGGGAGATCAAGGTGATCGTGGTGAATCTCGACCCGCGCGAGAGCGTGCGGTTCGAGCGCTTCGACCGGATCGCCCAACTGGTCGTCCAGCAGGTCGAGAGGGTCCGCTTCCAGGAGGTGGCGGAACTTCCCGACTCGGTGCGGGCCGAGGGGGGCTTCGGGTCCACCGGCGGTCATGCCGCGGTGGGCGACGACAGCGGCACAAACAGCGGCACAAGCGGTCGGGCCGCCGAGGGCGGCCGGACGGGTGGGTATCGATACGCTTCGGTCGTATCCGACCGGGAAGGACAGTGACGTGTTCGGACGTCGCAAGAAGAAGGGTGCCGCCGAGGACGCGGCCGGCGAGGCCGAGCAGGTCGTCGACAACGTCGACACCGAGGCGGACGGGGAAGAAGGGGCCGAACGCGAGCGCGTCCGGCTCGAGCCGGAGCCGCGGCCCGACGGGCCCTGGGACAGCTCCGAGGTACGGGACCCGGCCGAGGGCCGGGTGGACCTGGGCGGTCTGTTCGTGCCGGGCGTCGACGGCATGGAGCTCAGGGTCGAGGTCGCGGGCGACGCGATCGTCGCGGCGACCGTCGTACTGCGCGACAGCGCCATCCAGCTGCAGGCCTTCGCCGCGCCCAAGCGTGAGGGCATCTGGGGCGAGGTGCGCGAGGAGATCGGGGCCGGTATCACCCAGCAGGGTGGCATCGTCGACGAGGTCGAGGGGCCGCTCGGCTGGGAGCTGCGGGCCCAGGTGCCGGTCCAGCTCCCGGACGGCACCGGCGGCTTCCAGGTCGTCCGGTTCGTCGGCGTGGACGGCCCCCGCTGGTTCCTGCGCGGCGTGATCTCGGGTCAGGGCGCGGTGCAGCCGCAGGCGGCCGGACTGCTCGAGCAGATCTTCCGGGACACGGTCGTGGTGCGCGGCGAGGGCCCGATGGCGCCTCGCGACCCGATCGTCCTGAAGCTGCCGAACGACGCCCAGATGGTGCCGGAAGGCCTCCAGCAGGACGAGGGCGGCTCCCGCTTCTCCGGCGGCATGGGGCAGTTGCAGCGCGGCCCGGAGATCACCGAGGTCCGCTAGACACCGCCGCACACAGACGCGTGGGGCCGCATCCCGGTTCGGGGTGCGGCCCCACGCGCGTTCCGGCGCGCCTGGGGCCCTCCGGGCTCGTCCCGGCCGCCCGCGCTCTCACCTGCCGCCTCGCCTTCCCCGTCGCCGATGAGACGACGAGCCGACCAGCCGACGACCTCACGACCTGACGTCCTGACGTCCTGACGACCCGGCTGGGCGCGCCGTCCTGGAGACCCGGCTCGTCCGTCGCCGCCGACCGGCCCAGCCGGGGCTGCTCGCCCGGGAAGGCGGAGGGAACGGGCCCGGCCCCCGGACCGGCCGGCTCCCGGCGCGTGGTCCGTCGAGCACCCGGGAGGTACGGCGCAGGCGCCGGTGCGCCCCATCAGGGTTGCGTCAAGGAAGCCCCCGGACCCGGTGCTCGTCCCGATCGCCGGGTCCGAGGGCCGTAGGGCCGACGCTGCGCAGGAGGTCATCACCGGAAGACAATGGGGCCATGGCACGCAGCAAGCTGCGGATCCGTCTCGGCGCGGCGCCGGGCGTGGGCAGGACGTACGCCCTGCTGTCCGAGGCGCACCGCCGGATCGAACGGGGCACCGACTGCGTGGTGCCCTTCGCCGAACACCACGAGCGGCCGCGCACCGAGGTGATGCCGCACGGGCACCGAGAGGGACCTGGACGCCGTCCTGCGCCGGGCCCCCGCCGACCGCGTCCCGGCCTCCTTCCCGCGGGGGAGGGCACCGCACACCGTGAAAGGCAGGTCTCATGACCCGGGTCCTGGTGGTCGACGACGAGCCGCAGCTCACCCGCGCGCTCGTCATCAACCTCAAGGCGCGCGAGTACGAGGTCGACGCCGCCCCCGACGGCAGGACCGCGCTCGACCTCGCCGCCTCCCGCCACCCCGACGTGGTCGTCCTCGACCTGGGCCTGCCCGACATGGACGGACTCGAGGTCATCAGGGGCCTGCGCGGCTGGACCCGGGTGCCGATCCTCGTGCTGTCCGCCCGGCACTGCGCCGACGAGAAGGTCGAGGCGCTGGACGCGGGCGCCGACGACTACCTCACCAAGCCGTTCGGCATGGACGAACTGCTCGCCCGGCTCCGGGCCGCCGTCCGCCGGGCCGCGCCGGTCGGGTCCGGCGAGGACGACCTGACCACGGTGCGGACCGAGCAGTTCACCGTCGACCTGGCCGCGAAGAAGGTCGACCGGGGCGGGAAGGACGTCCGGCTGACCCCCACCGAGTGGCACCTGCTGGAGGTGCTGGTCCGCAACACCGGCCGGCTGGTCGGCCAGAAGCAGCTGTTGCAGGAGGTGTGGGGACCATCGTACGGCACGGAGACGAACTACCTGCGCGTGTACATGGCCCAGCTCCGCAGGAAACTCGAGGCGGACCCCTCCCGCCCGAGGCACTTCATCACGGAGCCGGGCATGGGGTACCGGTTCGAGATGTGAGGCGGGTCGTTCGGCGGAGGGGGTGGCGTCGCCGGGGTGTCCGGGGTGCTGCCGGGGGTCGGGGGGCGCGTGCTCCGGCCGGGCGGCACCGTCGGGGTTACGTCGTCGTCGGTGTGCCCCGGTACGCTTCAGGCATGAGTGTTGTTCCTCGATCCGAGAAGCCGGCCGGCCGGTTCCGGCGCATGCTCGACCGGCTTTCCTCGTCACAGGAGGACCTGGAGTCGGAGGAGCTCAGGGAGGACGCCGAAACCGCGGGCTGCACCCGGATCGGTGACTGCCACGACCGGCAGATCGTCACGGTAACTGGTACCTTGCGCACGGTCACCCTGCGGCCGCGCGCCGGAGTCCCGGCCCTGGAGGCCGAACTGTTCGACGGCTCCGCCGCGCTGGACGTGGTGTGGCTGGGCAGGCGTTCCATCATGGGGATAGAACCGGGGCGCAAGCTCATCGCATCGGGCCGGATCTCGATGAGCCGAGGCCGCCGGGTGCTGTTCAACCCGAAGTACGAACTGCGACCCCTCGGACGGGAGTAGCCGGTGACGTCACTCGACAAGCCGACCCAAGACGCACAGGCGGACGAGGCTCGGGCGGACGAGGCTCGGGCGGACGACGCGCGGGCGGTGACCGAGGCCGCGCTGTTCGAGGCGTTCGGCGGTGTCCGGGGCATGGTCGAGACCGTCCTGCCCGGCCTCCTCTTCGTCACCATCTTCACGATCAACAAGGACCTGCACTGGTCGGCGATCGCCGCGCTGGCCGTGTCCGTGGTCCTGGTCGTGGTCCGGCTGGTGATGAAGGACACCGTCAAGCACGCCTTCAGCGGTGTGTTCGGCGTCGCGTTCGGCGTCGTCTTCGCGATGTTCACGGGCAACGCCAAGGACTTCTACCTCCCCGGCATGCTGTACACCCTGGGCCTGGCCCTGGCGTACATCATCACGACGCTCGCCGGCGTCCCCCTGATCGGCCTGATCCTCGGCCCGGTCTTCAAGGAGAACCTCTCCTGGCGCACCCGCAACCCCGGGCGCAAGACGGCCTACGCCAAGGCCAGCTGGGCCTGGGGCCTGATCCTGCTCGCCAAGTGCGCGATCCTGTTCCCGCTGTACTGGTGGGCCGACACGGCGCAGCTCGGCTGGGTGCTGGTGGCCCTGAAGATCCCGCCCTTCCTGCTGGCCGTCTGGCTCACCTGGGTCTTCCTCGCGAAGGCGCCCGCGCCGATCGACGTGTTCGCGGAGATGGAGGCCGAGGAACAGGCCGAGAAGGAGCGCGAGGCCGCTGCGGCCACGGCGGCCGCGGAGCGCGGCGAGACGCCGAGCGGAGGCCGGCACCGGCGCGAGGCGTAACGGCGGCGGTGCGCAGAGCCGCGCACAGCGTCCCGTACGGCGGTGGGGGCGCCCGGGGTTTCCGGGCGCCCCCACCCTCGTATCGCTCGAGGTCCGCCCCGAAACAACCGTCAGTCCTCCTCCCGCCGCACCGACAGCAGGTCCTCCAGCTGCTCCTCCCGGGCCTGCGCGGCCACGAACAGCAGCTCGTCGCCCGGCTCCAGGGAGTCCTCCTTGGAGGGGGTGAGGACGCGGGTGCCGCGGATGATGGTGACCAGGGAGGTGTCGTCGGGCCACTCGACGTCGCCGACCTGGGTGCCGGCCAGGGCCGACTCCTCGGGCAGAGTGAGCTCGACGAGGTTGGCGTCGCCGTGGCTGAAGCGGAGCAGCCGGACCAGGTCGCCGACGCTCACCGCCTCCTCGACCAGGGCGGACATCAGGCGCGGGGTGGAGACGGCGACGTCGACGCCCCAGGACTCGTTGAACAGCCACTCGTTCTTGGGGTTGTTCACGCGCGCCACGACGCGCGGAACGCCGTACTCCGTCTTCGCGAGCAGCGACACGACCAGGTTGACCTTGTCGTCGCCGGTGGCGGCGATGACGACGTTGCAGCGCTGGAGCGCCGCCTCGTCCAGGGCCGTGATCTCACAGGCGTCGGCCAGCAGCCACTCCGCCTGCGGCACCCGCTCCACCGAGATGGCGGTCGGGGCCTTGTCGATCAGCAGCACCTCGTGGCCGTTCTCCAGCAGTTCGCCCGCGATCGAACGGCCGACCGCGCCGGCACCGGCAATGGCGACCCTCATCAGTGACCGCCCTCCTCTTCCGGACCCTCGGCGAACGCCGTCTCGACCTTCTCCAGGTCGTCCGTCCGCATCATGACGTGTACGAGGTCGCCCTCCTGAAGCACCGTCTGCGAGGTGGGCAGGACGGCCTCGCCCAGGCGGGTCAGGAACGCCACGCGGACGCCCGTCTCCTCCTGAAGCCTGCTGATCTTGTGCCCGACCCACGCGGGCGAGGCGTGCACCTCGGCGAGCTGCACCCCGCCGGTGGGATCGCGCCACAGCGGCTCCGCGCCCGAGGGCAGCAGCCGGCGCAGCATCTGGTCGGCGGTCCAGCGGACCGTGGCCACGGTGGGAATCCCCAGCCGTTGGTAGACCTCGGCGCGGCGGGGGTCGTAGATACGGGCCGCCACGTTCTCCACGCCGAACATCTCGCGGGCCACCCGGGCGGCGATGATGTTGGAGTTGTCACCGCTGGAGACCGCGGCGAAGGCGCCGGCCTCCTCGATGCCCGCCTCGCGCAGGGTGTCCTGGTCGAAGCCGACCCCGGTGACCCGGCGCCCGCCGAATCCGGGGCCGAGCCGGCGGAAGGCGGTGGGGTCCTGGTCGACCACGGCGACCGTATGGCCCTGTTGCTCCAGGGCCTGGGCAAGAGCGGAGCCCACTCTCCCGCAGCCCATGATGACGATGTGCACGGTTCTACTCCGCACTCCTCGCTGGGCTGCTGACTTGCGTGAACGTGGTGCTCATATCCTTCTCTCGGCTCGCCGGGCAACAGGTGGGGGACCCGTTCCGGGTCCGCCGGGCAACATCATGCCGGGGATTCCCGCCGGTGATCCCCCGTGGGTACCGATCGCGGCTGTCGAGTGCCCGGATCCACGGTAGCCGCAGGCACCGTCAGTCCGCGGCCCGGCAAAGGCGGCCCAAGGAATGGCCCAAGGATCGGCCAAGCGCCCGCCCGCCGGAGCGTGACGCCGCACACGCTCCACAGCTCAGGAATCCGAGGCCGACGCGGGTGCCCCCGGTGCCGGCCGGCTCCGCGCACATGGGCCTCGAACCCCGGTCGCCGGGCGGGCAGGCGGGGTTTGCCGTCCGCCCGCAGTGGGCAGCCGGACCAACGGAATCCGCAGTTCCGACCGTCTGCGCGTCCACGTGCCGGGAATAACCGAGACGGCGGGTGGGCGGCAGCCAGTTCGAAGGCTTACGATCCTCTCTCGTGTCCAAACTGACCGACGTGCCCAAACGGATCCTGATCGGGCGCGCACTGCGCAGTGACCGGCTGGGTGAAACACTCCTACCGAAGCGCATCGCACTCCCCGTCTTCGCCTCCGACCCGCTGTCCTCCGTGGCGTATGCCCCAGGCGAGGTGCTGCTGGTCCTCTCCATCGCGGGCGTGTCGGCGTACCACTACAGCCCCTGGATCGCGGTCGCGGTCGTCGTGCTGATGTTCACCGTGGTCGCTTCCTACCGGCAGAACGTGCACGCCTACCCGAGCGGCGGCGGCGACTACGAGGTGGCCACCACCAACCTCGGCCCCAAGGCCGGGCTCACCGTCGCCAGCGCGCTGCTGGTCGACTACGTCCTCACCGTCGCGGTCTCCATCGCCTCCGGCATCGAGAACCTCGGCTCCGCGATCCCGTTCGTCGTCGAGCACAAGGTGCTCTGCGCGACCGCCGTGATCGTGCTCCTGACGCTGATGAACCTGCGCGGGGTGAAGGAGTCGGGCAAGCTCTTCGCGATCCCGACGTACGTGTTCGTCGGCGGCGTCTTCATCATGATCGCGTGGGGTGCCTTCCGCGGTCTGGTCCTCGGCGACACCATGCGCGCCCCCACCGCCGACTACCACGTCAAGGCCGAGCACCAGGGCCTCGCGGGCTTCGCCCTCGTCTTCCTGCTGCTGCGCGCCTTCTCCTCCGGCTGTGCCGCGCTCACCGGTGTCGAGGCGATCTCCAACGGCGTTCCGGCCTTCCGCAAGCCCAAGTCGAAGAACGCGGCGACCACGCTGGCGATGATGGGCCTGCTGGCAGTCACCATGTTCTGCGGCATCATCGCCCTGGCCATGTCCACCAAGGTGCGCATGGCCGAGAACCCGGCCACCGACCTGCTCCACAACGGCGTCGCCCTCGGCTCCGGCTACGTCCAGAACCCGGTGATCTCCCAGGTCGCCGAGGCGGTGTTCGGCAAGGGCAGCCTCCTCTTCGTCGTGCTCGCCGCCGCCACCGCCCTGGTGCTGTTCCTGGCCGCGAACACCGCGTACAACGGCTTCCCGCTGCTCGGCTCGATCCTCGCCCAGGACCGCTACCTGCCGCGCCAGCTGCACACCCGCGGCGACCGCCTCGCCTTCTCCAACGGCATCGTGCTGCTGGCCGGCACCGCGGCCCTGCTGATCGTCATCTACGGCGCCGACTCCACCCGGCTGATCCAGCTGTACATCGTCGGCGTGTTCGTGTCCTTCACGCTCAGCCAGACCGGCATGGTCCGCCACTGGAACCGCCACCTGGCCACCGAGCAGGACCAGGCCAAGCGCCGCCACATGGTGCGCTCCCGGGCGATCAACACCTTCGGCGCCTTCTTCACCGGCCTGGTGCTGGTCGTCGTCCTCGTCACGAAGTTCACGCACGGCGCCTGGGTGGCGCTCCTGGGCATGTGCATCTTCTACGCGACCATGACCGCGATCCGTAAGCACTACGACCGGGTCGCCGAGGAGATCGCCGCCCCCGAGGGCCCGAGCGACGACAGCGTACGGCCGTCCCGCGTGCGCTCGGTGGTCCTGATCTCCAAGATCCACCGGCCCACCCTGCGCGCCCTGGCCTACGCCAAGCTGATGCGCTCCGACAGCCTGGAGGCGCTCACCGTCAACGTCGACCCGGCCGAGACGAAGGCGCTGCGTGAGGAGTGGGAGCGGCGCGGCATCGACGTACCGCTGAAGGTGCTGGACTCGCCCTACCGCGAGATCACCCGCCCGATCATCGAGTACGTCAAGGGCCTGCGGAAGGAATCGCCGCGCGACGCGGTCTCGGTGATCATCCCCGAGTACGTGGTCGGCCACTGGTACGAGCACCTGCTGCACAACCAGAGCGCCCTGCGCCTCAAGGGGCGCCTGCTGTTCACGCCGGGCATCATGGTGACCTCGGTGCCCTACCAGCTGGCCTCCTCCGAGGCGGCGCGGAACCGGGCCCGCAGGCGGCAGGAGTGGAACGCGCCGGGTGCGGTGCGCCGCGGTCCGGCCGAGCAGCGGGGACACACGGAGAAGCAGCCCAGCGCGAAGGACTGACGCGGGCGACGCAGGCCGGGCGGCGGCACGTAGACTGGTGGGCTGTTGCCGGGCCCCCGCCGGGCCGCCCCCGTCCCTCCCCGATCTGGAGTCACCCCACCATGCAGGCAGAACCGAGGAAGTCGCTGGTGGGCGAGGAGTACGAGGTCGAGATCGGCCCCGTCGCCCACGGCGGTCACTGCATCGCCCGCACCGCCGAGGGCCAGGTCCTCTTCGTCCGGCACGCGCTGCCCGGCGAGCGGGTCGTGGCCCGGGTGACGGAGGGCGAGCAGGGCGCCCGCTTCCTCCGCGCGGACGCCGTCGAGGTCATCGAGGCCTCCAAGGACCGCATCGACGCCCCCTGCCCCTACGCCGGTCCCGGCCGCTGCGGCGGCTGCGACTGGCAGCACGCCAAGCCGGGCGCGCAGCGCCGCCTCAAGGGCGAGGTGATCGCCGAACAGCTCCAGCGGCTGGCCGGTCTCACGCCCGAGGAGGCCGGCTGGGACGGCACGGTGGTGCCCGCCGAGGGCGACAAGCTGCCCGCGGGCGAGGTGCCGCAGTGGCGGACGCGGGTGCAGTACGCGGTGGCCCCCGGCGGTCACGCCGGTCTGCGGCGCCACCGCTCGCACGAGGTCGAGCGGATCGACCACTGCATGATCGCCGCGGCGGGCGTCAGCGAGCTGGGCATCGAGAAGCGCGACTGGACCGGCATGGACGTGGTCGAGGCGATCGCGGCGACCGGCTCCCAGGACCGCCAGGTGGTCCTCACCCCGCGTCCCGGCGCCCGCCTGCCGCTGGTCGAACTGGACAAGCCGGTCTCCGTCCTCCGCGTCGACGAGCGCTCGGGCGGCGTCCACCGTGTCCACGGCCGCCCCTTCGTCCGCGAACGCGCGGACGGCCGCACGTACCGGGTCGGAGCCGGCGGCTTCTGGCAGGTCCATCCCAAGGCCGCGGACACGCTGGTCACGGCGGTCATGCAGGGCCTGCTGCCCCGCAAGGGCGAGACGGCCCTCGACCTCTACTGCGGCGTCGGCCTGTTCGCCGGTGCCCTCGCCGACCGCCTCGGTGAGGCGGGCGCGGTCCTCGGCATCGAGTCGGGCAAGCGCGCGGTGGAGGACGCCCGCCACAACCTCGCCGACTTCCCCCGTGTCCGCATCGAGCAGGGCAAGGTCGAGTCCGTCCTGCCCCGCACCGGCATCACCGAGGTCGACCTCATCGTCCTCGACCCCCCGCGCGCCGGCGCCGGCCGCGCGACGGTGGCCCACCTGGCCTCGCTCGGCGCCCGCCGCATCGCCTACGTGGCCTGCGACCCCGCCGCGCTGGCCCGCGACATCGCGTACTTCCGGGACGGGGGGTACCGGGTGCGGACACTGCGGGCGTTCGACCTGTTCCCGATGACGCATCACGTGGAGTGTGTGGCGATTCTGGAGCCTGCGGGCAAGGGGGCCTGACCTGCGCTTTTGCTGTCTGGACGGGTTGCTCGGCCTGTTTCCCTCCGTGCAGCGGTTCAATCGGGCGGGTCGATCCCGGAGAGCTCTCTGACCTGCTGGTTCGCGAGGAAGGCGCCGCATCGGGGCGACGCCTCAGGTGTCTCTTCGGGGATTCTTGACGCCCGGGCGACGCTCGTCATGGCGTCTCTACCGAGCCTTCACGTTGGCGGCGGCTGCGACCGCTTGGTTCCGCGCTCGCGGAGCCGATAGTGCCGCTGATACCGCCCTGGTATCAGGGTTGCATGGCGATGACACTCCGACTCCTCGACGACCTTGGCGCGAAGCTCACCGAGCGGGCTCGTCGGGTGGGCCGCAGCAAGCAGGAACTCGCCATCGAGGCCATCCGTGACGCCCTGGACCGGGCCGAGCTGAAGGTCGATGACGTCTTGGTCGAGCTCATGGACAGCGATGCGTAGATCCTGGACTACCTTCGGAACAGCCGCCCGGCCCACATGGAGCCGGGTCTCCTCGGGTTCGTCCAGGTCGAGGGGGGAGTTCGCGGACCATGGCGGCCAGGTGGTCGAAGAGCAGGTAGAGGACGACGCGGGCCGCTTCGGTGTTCTCCAGCTCGTTGTCCACGACCCGGTCGAAGCAGTGCCAGAACTCGTTCAGGTTCTCAGGAAGCTGGGCGGTGTCGATGCCCGGGCGACGGACAGACGCTCCCTACCCCGTCCCCCGTCTGCCGCCGTGGACGCGGCGGCTACCGCGCGTCACGGACGGGCGGGTCCCTCACCGTGCTCCGGACCGCCGCTCAAGAGCCGCACTGCCGGTCGATCCCGGCGATCACGGTACTGAGCTGGCGCTCGAAGCGTGCCTGGTTGTCGTGGCGGGCGTGGCCGGACGCGGCGACGAGGGGAGCATCCGGACCGAGTCGCCGGTCGCGTTCGTTGGGTGAGTAACGTGTGGGATCGGCGGCGGACTGCAGTCGTTCCTGCTCTTCGATGACGAAGCCGACGACGAAGGCGGTGACCATCTCGGTGGCGTCGAAAGCGGCGGCGGGCGGGACGCCTGCGGCGACCCAGCGCCGCAGCCAGGGTTCCTGCGCCTTGAGGACGTCCGGGTCGGTGATGAGTGTGCCGCTGAAGGTGCGGGCGCCGTCACGGTGTTCCAGGTACACGGCACGCAGGGCGCCCGCGTAGGCGACGAGGTCGTCGAGCCAGTCACCGGTGGCCACATGTCCGCGGAGTCTGGACACGACGCGGCGCTGGATCTCGGTGCCCATCTCGTCCAGCAGGTCCTGCTTGTTGTGCACGTAGTAGTACAGCGCGGGCGCTTTGACCCCGAGCTGGGCAGCCACCGCGCGTACGGTCACCCCGTCGATGCCCCGGGCGTCCAGCACCTCCAGAGCCGCGGCCACGATGCCTTCACGGCTCAGCCCCTTCACCATGCTTGACAACTTATCTCAGCTTGGTCCAGAGTCTCGACAGCCGCTTTTTAACTTAGTTAAAAAAGGAGGGTGCCGTGCGCGCTGTCGTCGTCACCGGACCCGGGACCACACCGGTGGGCTCGGACTTTCCCGAACCCGAACCGGTACCGGAACGCGATCCGGTGAGCCTGGTCGGCGCCGGAGTGCACCCCCTCGTGCGGTCTCTCGCGGCGGGCCGGCACTACGGCAGCGGGCGGCAGTACCCGCTGGTGCCCGGCGTCGACGCGGTGGCCCGGACCTCCGACGGCCGCCTGGTCTACACCGCCATGGCCGGTGTGCCGTGGGGCACGATGGCCGAGCGGATGGCCACCCCGTTCGGACTCGAACTGCCTGCGGGCGCCGACCCACTGGCCGTCGCCGCGGGTGTCAACCCTGGCCTGTCGGGCTGGCTGCCGCTGACCGCCCGGCACGAGGAGACGGGCGGGCTGGGCACGGTGCTGGTGCTCGGCGCCACCGGCCTGGCCGGAAGCATGGCCGTGCGGGCGGCGCGATTCCTGGGGGCCACCCGCGTCCTGGCCGCCGGTGTCGGAGGAGAGGCACTGGGCGGGCTGGGCGCCGACGGCGTGGAGACCGTCGCGATCGCCAGGTCGGACCGCGAGGCGACGCGGGACGCGCTGACCGCTGTCCTCGCGGGTGAAGTCCCCTCGCTCGTCCTGGACTACGTGTGGGGCCCGACCGCCGAGGCAGCCTTCGCCGCGCTGGCCCGGCACGGGCTCGGTGAGGACGGCGCGGACATCGCCTACGTCCAGATCGGCACCCTCGGCGGCGCGGACGCGTCCGTGCCCGCCGACCTGTTGCGCAGCCGCCGGATGCGGATCAGCGGGAGCGGCGTCGGCTCGGTCCCGGCCCAGCGCCTGCTCACCGAGATCCCCAGGGTGATCGACGCGATCGCCGAGGGCACACTCCACGCCCCGTACACCGCCTACCCCATCAGCCGCACCGGTGAGGCATGGGCGCACTCCGGACCCACCAGGGCGGTCGTCGTCCCGGACTGAACGACCGCTTCGACGTCACCGCCGGCAACCGCCCTGCCCGCCCCACGCTCTCGCTACCTCGCCACCTCGCTCCAGGGACACCACATCACCATGCACACCGACAACTCCCAGCACTCCCGCAGTGGCGACGGCACCACCGAGCGGACCCCCCGCCCGGTCCTGCCCGCCGACCGGCTGGCGGCCTTCAGCGACGCCGTCGTGGCGATCGCGATCACCCTGCTGGCGATCCGGCTGATCGACCTCGTACCCGAGGCGCTTGATGACGGCGACAGCGCTGTCGAGGTCGTCACCCACCACATGGCGTCGATCAGCAGCTTCCTGCTGAGCTTCGTCGTCATCTGGCGCATCTGGACGGTCCACCACGAGGTGTTCCCGCGCACGGGAACGGTGAGCGGCCGCGTCGCACAGATCAACGTGCTGTGGCTGGTGTGCATCGTGGCCCTGCCGTTCCCGGTCGAGATGATCAGCTCCTACGGTGACGAGCCCTTCGTCCTCGCGCTGTACGTCGCAGTCTTGTTCGCCTCCAGCATCGCGCTCGCAGCCATGGCCCTCTTGCTGCGCCGGAGCGGTACCCGGCAGACGGCCCCCAGCAGGCGGACCGTCGAGCAGGTGATGGGCAACGCTGCCTGCCTGGCGGTGGCCCTCCTGCTCGTCATGGCCGTCCCCGCCCTGGCGTTCTGGCCACTGGCACTGCTTCTCATCGACGGCCCCGCGCTGTCCCTCGCCCGCCGCCTGGCTCCCCGCGAACCCGGCCGCGACGCCTGAGGCACCAGGCACGACCCACCCCCTGTAGAAGAACAAGACAATCAAGGAGACAACTCTGATGTTCGGTGGTCCAGGCACGATCATCCTGGTCATTGTGATGCGGGTCCTGGTGTCCCGCGCCTGGCGCGAAGGCATCGGGCTCACGCTGCAACGACGGCTGGTGGTCCCCAGCGTGGCGCTGCTGATCGGAGTGCTTGCGCTGCTCGACGGCGCCTCGAAGGTCTTCGGGACCCACCTGGTCCTCTTCGTCGCGCTCGCCCTTGTGGCCACGGCCACGGCCGGCGTCGTCCGGGCGCGCACCGTCGAGTACGACACGGTCCCCGAGGCCAAGGAGTACCCGCGCGGCATACGCATCAGGGCGCGCACCATCACGCTGACGGCCGATGTCATGGCCGTGCTGTGCGCGGCAGCACTGATCTACCCCTCGATCGCCCCCGACGCAGGCATGTCCGCCGCAGGCGGAGCACTGACCGTCACCGTCGCGCTCGGCGACATCATCGCCTCCGCACTGCTGGTGCTGCGCGGCCGCCCAGCACAGCTGCCCACCAACAGCCCGCGGCCGGGTCTCAGCACCCGATAGACACCAGACCGGCCCCGCCTCAGCCCCGCTCCAGCCCGTGAAAGGCGGCTCGAGTGAGCACCGAGACCATCCCTGCCGACGACGTGCCGCAGACGGCACACAGCAACCTGCACAGCGAACACGGCCGGCGCCGCGGTGAACACCCGGCCGCAACGTTCACCCCGGTCGGGCCCCGCCTGGTCCTGCTCGAACCGCACGACATGCCCCACTGCGCGGTGTTCCTCGGGGGGAACCACCCTTCAGGCTCCGCTGAGGTGAGGTGAGGTGAGGTGACAGCTGCGCTGCCTGGACGCACCCTGGCGAGGCGGGAGTTCGGCCTCCGGCTGAGCCATCGCCTCAGCCGGTCGGCTGTCCACCAGGCGCTTCGTGATCCGTACCTCGACCGAACGTGATCCTTTGATTTCCGCTGTTCAGGTGTTACTTCGGTCGGGGTGTGGAGGAGTTTCGACGTTCTGTTCCGCTTGATCGGTGAGTGCGCGGTGCCGCCGATGCCGGGTTTGTCGGCGACACGGCGGTTCGCGCCTCCGAGCTACCGCCGGAAGATCAGCCCGCCGGAAAACCCTTGCGAGCGTGCCCTTCTGCTCGCTCGACGGTCATGCCGTGCGTGTGCGTGTGCACGTGCGGGTGAAGACCAGCTGTGGCTCAACGGTTCGTGAGGACGAGGGGGCGGGTGGTGGCGGGTTTGTCTGTCTTGCACACGGCGCCGTCGGCCGGGTGGGTGCCGTGGATGAGGGCGGCGTCGACTGCGCTGTTGACACACGAGTTGATGCCGTAGGAGCCGTGTCCGACTCCTTCACGCGTGAGCAGGACCGCGGAGTGCAGGGTTCGGGTCATGTCCTCGGCCCAGTGGTGGGGGGTGACGGGGTCCAGTCGGCCTGCGACCACCAGTGCCGGCGGCGCACCGGCGCCTGTGAGCGGCTTGGTGACGCGGTCCTTGTTCGGCGCGGGCCACCGAGCGCAGTTGAGGGCGGCGTAGGCGGCCCGGGTCCCGATCCGCTTGGCCTCGCGTACAGCTTTGGTGGCTGCGGCTTTGTGTGCGGCGATGCCGGTCGGGGTCCTCCAGTCGGCGCAGCGTATCGCGGTGTGGGCTTCGAACATCGCGGTGGGGACGGGGAAGGGCGATACCGTGACGGCGCGCCACAGGGAGTACAGGGGTGCGCCGTTGCCGTCTTGTGCGGCCAGCAGCGCCGAGGTCAGCAACGGCCAGACGTTCTGGTCGCCGGCCAGGGCTCGGGTGGTCTCAAGGGTCATGGCGCCGTCGAGTTCGCCGCCCGGGGTGGCGCCCTTGGCGGGTGCGATCTTCAGCGGCTTCGCTTCCAGCGTGTCGATCAGTGTGTCGAACGCCGCCTGCGGGTTGCCCGTGCCGAACGGGCACACCGCGGTTCCTTCGGTGCGGCAGGTCTTGAACCAGGCGTTGAGCGTCCGTTCGCTGGCCACGGCGACGTCGTCGAGGAAGGTGAGGGAGTTGCCGAACCACAGGTTGGTGTCGACGGGCGCGTCGAGCACCATCTGGCGGACGCGGTGAGGGAACAGGGTGGCGTACATCGGGCCGACCACGGTGCCGTAGGACAGGCCGTAATACGTGATCTTGTCCTCGTCGAGCGCGGAGCGAACCTGGTCGATGTCACGGGCCACGTTGTCGGTGGACAGGCTGGCCAGGAACTTCTTGCTCTGGTGTTTGGCGCAGCCGTCGGTGAACGCGGCGGCATCGGCCAGCAGTTGCGGCAGGGGTTTGCCCCCCGGGACGGCCGGGTCGAAGGCGGTGCCGGCGGCGTCGGCTCGCTGCTTGTCGGTCAGGCAGCGAACGGCCCGCGATCCGCCGACGCCGCGCGGGTCCATCGCGATGACGTCGAATCTGGCGAGTACCGCGGGTGAGAAGGCGCCGGGAGTGCCGGCTGTCTTGGGCAGGTTGCGCAGTGTTTCGGTGGCGGAGACTCCGGGCCCGCCCGGGTTGAAGATCAGGCTGCCGATGCGATGGTCGGGATCAGTGGCCCGATGCCGCATGAGCGCGAGCGGGATCTGCGCGCCATCAGGCTCGGTATATTCCTGCGGCACCTTGATCGTGGCGCATTCAAGGTCCTTCCCGCACGTGCTCCAGGTGAGTGGGTCGGGGGAGGGGGCGGAGGCCGACGCGCCCGCTGCGGACGTGCTGCGCGGCCCGGAGGCGCTGGACGAACACCCCGTCAGCACCATGAAGGCTGCGGCGAACGCCGCCCCGTACCGGGCGGCGGGCCTTGGCATCAACCGGATCATAATGATCTTCCTTTCGCCGTGCTCGTGTCATTCCACGCGGCCGGCCGTGCCGGCCGTGCAGGCCGTGCCGGCCGTGCAGGCCGTGCCGGAAGCCGGCCGAAGAGGGCCGGCGTGGCCGTGTATTCCTGGCTTCGCGGGGTCAGTGGCCGGCCGTGTCGAGCAGAGCGGAGTAGCGCAGGCGAAGCGCGCGCTCCATGCTCGCCAGGACGGCCCCGGCCCCCAGGGTGAGGTTCAGCCAGAGCGGCAGGTGTATCGGTGCTTCGAACGTTCCGACCCGCTGAGTGACGGGAGGAATGTGAGAGAGGGGTGCAGCGAGCTGGAACAGGTTCAGGCTCACACCGATGACAAGCAGCAGCACCGACCCGATGCCGATCGCCCGGCTCAGCCCCGGATGGCGGGCGCCGAAGCGCGCCCGCCGCCCCTCCGCCGAGGCCGGGTCGGGCGCGAGCTGACACGGCTGCCCGCCCAAGGGGCGGTAATGGCAGCGCCTGACGCCGTAGGCACTCATCGCCACCTCGATGACACCCCCGTCGACAGGGAAGACCGCGGGCAATGTCGACTCGGCCACATGCCTGCCGTCCAGGAACAGATGCGCCCGGATCTTGCTGTTGTCCAACCGCGCCCAGTGCCTCACGTCGACGGCATGCAGCCGGGCGTGCCCGTCGGCACAGGGAAGCCGTAGCCAGAACAGGGAGCGCAGGGGGAGCTGCCACCAGCGGAACCGCTGCAGTTCCCTGCCGTCTCCCGGCTTGAGGCGCCTTGATGCCGCCCACTGCTTCCACGCCATGCTCCGACCCTCTTTCGCCCCTCGGCCGCACCCTCACTAGTACAGCGTGTTAGAGGAGACGCTAGCACGCCGTACTAGTACGGCGTGCTAGTACGGCGTGCCAGTACAGTGAGGGGGCTGGGGAGAAGCGAAGGAGAGCGGGGCATGGACACACGCGAGAAGATTCTCCAGGCCGCTGCGGAGATGATCGCCGAGGACATGACGGCGAAGCTGAGCGTGCGAGCGGTCGCCGCGCGGGCGGGAGTGAGCACCGGCTCGCTGAGGTTCCACTTCCCCACCCAGCGCGCCCTGCAGGACAGCCTGCTCGCGCGGATCTACGAACACCTGCTGCCCGGCGACCCGATCCGGGACCGGACACTGCCGCCCCGCGAACGGCTGCTGAACTGCCTGCGGCAGGTCCTCGCACCGCTCGGCACCAACGAAGACGCGCGAACCGCATGGGGCACGATGTATCGGGCGTTCATCGAACCCGAGCCGACCGAATCGGTACGCGCCGCATATCTCGGCCATGAGCGGGAGGCGGAGCGCCGGGTCGAACACTGGCTGACCGTGCTCGCCGAGGAAGGCGCACTGCCCCCGGGAGACCACACCCGCAACGTCAGGTTCCTCCTCACCGTCCTCAACGGACTCTCGGTCCAACGCGCCCTGCCCACCCGCGAATCCGTCCTCATCGCCGAGACCGAGACCCTCGACGCCGCCGTCGACCACGTCCTCTCCACCACCCCCGCACCACCCGCCGGGCCGGCTCGCCCGTGAACCGCCCCCCACCGGTTACCCCGCGGTGCGGTTGCCGAGCTGAACCGTGGAGCGCGAGTGCCGGTTGCCGCGAGTGACTTCTGTGGCCGGCTGTTGCGTCGGCCGCCGCCGTCGAAGGGCTTGACCATGTCGAGTGGCATCGTTAGCTTGCGAGAAGTCCGCCACTTGGACACTGTTCAGAATCTCGAACGGTGGTTGTGGCTGCCGAGCCGCTGAGCGAAGGCCGGCGCGACATCCAGCAGCACCTCCCGTCGAAAACGGCGAGCCATAGTCATTCCTGCCCGTGGGAGCGCTCCCATGAGGTCCGTCCCGGCACGGTCAGGCGAGTCCGCAAAGGTCCGGAGCCGGACCGGCAGCCAAGAGGAGGGGACATGACGCAGAGTCAGCGCGAGCCCGAAAGCGGTGAGCGGAGCTCACCGAGCCGCAGGACGGTCCTGGCCGCGATGGGGACCCTGCCCGTGCTCACGGCCGCGTCGTCGGTCGCGACGGCCTCGGGCGCCGTGGCCGTGACCGCCGCAGCCACGGCGGTCATCGACGCGTCGGCAACCCGGCAGACGATCCGGGGCTTCGGCGGCACGAGCCACGCGGCCTGGGCCGGCGACCTGACGGCGGCACAGCGGGACACGGCGTTCGGCACCGGCGACGGACGGCTGGGGTTCTCTCTGCTGAGGATCCCCGTGGGCGAGGACCGTTCGGGCTGGAGCCGCGATCTCGCGACGGCGAAGCGCGCGGCCGAGCTCGGGGCGACCGTCATCGCGTCTCCGTGGAACCCGCCCGCCTCCATGGTCGAGACCTTCGTCCGCGGGAGCCAGACCGACGCGCGACGTCTCAGGTACGACATGTACGGCGCCTACGCGCAGCACCTGAACGACTTCACCACGTACCTGCGGGACAACGGAGTGAATCTGTTCGGCATATCGGTGCAGAACGAACCCGATTACGCGTACGACTGGACGTGGTGGACCCCCGCCGAGATGGTCCGTTTCCTGCGGGAGAACGCCGGCTCGATCGGCACCAGAGTCATCGCGCCGGAGTCCTTCCAGTACCTCAGGAGCATGTCCGACCCGATCCTCGACGACCCGACGGCGCTCTCCAACGTGGACGTGATCGGGGCCCATCTCTACGGCACACCGTTCGCGAACTTCGCCTACCCCCTCTTCAAGCAGAAGGGCGCGGGCAAGGAACTCTGGATGACGGAGGTCTACTACCCCAACAGCACTGATTCGGCGGATCTTTGGCCTCAGGCGCTCGACGTGGGGGAGCACCTCCACCGTGCCATGGTGGACGCCGAGTTCCAGGCGTACATCTGGTGGTACATCCGGCGCAGCTACGGTCCCATGCGGGAGGACGGCCAGATCAGCAAGCGCGGCGCCATCATGGCGCACTTCGCCAGGTTCGTCCGGCCCGGGTACGTGCGGGTCGAGGCGACGGCGCAGCCGGCGTCGAACGTCTACGTCTCGGCCTACCAGGGAGGCGGCTCCACGGTCGTCGTCGCCGTCAACAAGGGGTCCGCCGCGGTGAGCCAGCAGTTCACCCTGTCGAACAGCACCGCGTCCCGTGTCTCCTCCTGGCTGACCGACGCGAGCAGGAACGTCGCGTCCCAGGGCACGGCCGGCGTGTCGAACGGCTCCTTCACGGTCACGCTTCCCGCCCGGAGCGTGATGACGTTCGTGACCGGCTGACTCCGGCTCCTGGCGGACAGGACCGCGGGGTGGCCGGACCGTTGGGTGCCGGTGCCGGTGCCGGTGCCGGTGCCGGTGCCGGTGCCCGTGCCCGTGCCCGTGCCTGTGGGTCGTGACGGTGGACGTCTGGATGCCCCCGTGAGTGCCCGCTTCCTTGTCACGGGTGCGAAGCTCCCCGAACGAGGTCGTGCGGGTCCCCTCGTCGGGGGCGCGGCCGGTCACGCGGCGCGCGGGACGGCCTCGGGGCGCGGCCGTCCGGGTGGGCGCGGGGCGGGCTCAGCCCCCGGGGTCGAATCGATGCAGACTCGATGCGAGTTGCCGGCGCGGGGGCGTCGGGCGGACCGTGGCGCCGAGCCAGGGAGCCGTCCCGCACAAGGAGCAGCCCACATGACCGCACTCGCCGTGACCGAAGCCCCGCCCGTGCCCGTTCCTGCCCCGGAGGACGATCAGGCCCTGCGCTTCGCGGCCGGGGACGAGGGCGCCCTGGAGGCGGTCTACCACCGCTGGTCCCCCCTCGTCCTGTCACTGGCGCGGCAGTCGCTGGGCGACGGCGCGGAGGCCGAGGACGTGACCCAGACGGTGTTCCTCGCCGCCTGGCGCGGCCGCCACGGCTACCGTCCGGGCCGTGGGCCGCTGCCCGCCTGGCTCGTGGGCATCGCCCGGCGCAAGATCGCCGACGCGCTGTCCGCCCGCACCCGGCGCACGGACGCCGCCGCGGCCGCGGCCCGCGAGCCGGCCCGCGCGCCGGACCCGTCGCACGCGCAGGACGCGGTGCTGAACCGCGTGGACGTCACCCGGGAACTGCGCCGCCTTCCCGAGGCGCAGCGGCGCGTGCTGTGCCTGGCCTTCTACGGAGACCTGACGCAGACGCAGATAGCCCACGTCACCGGCTGGCCGCTGGGGACGGTCAAGAGCCATGCCCGGCGCGGCCTGCTGCGCCTGGGCCGGACCCTGGACGCCCAGGCGACGGCGCGAGCGCGCTGAACGAGGAAAGGCGGTTTCCCATGGACCGTCCGGCGCCGGCACCGGTGGGCTTCCTCACGCCGCACGCCCGCCTGGTCCTCGCCCTGGCCCGCGGTCCGGCGAGGACCGTCCCCCAGCTCGCCGCGGACTGTCGCACCAGCGAGCGCACCGTACGGCGGATCATCGCCGATCTGGTCGGCGGGGGTTTCCTGACCAGGGAGGGCGCCGGGCAGCGTGTGCGTCACGGCCTGCGTCACGACGCCGCCACCTGGCATCCGTTCGAGGGCAGGCTGAGCGTGCGGACCCTGCTCCTGCTCGCCGCCGTGGACAGGGAAGAGGAGAACGCGTGACCACCGTCGACTCCACCGCGCGGCGCCCGTCCGGGCCGCCCGCCGCGCCGGGCGGCGCGGGCCTGACCACGGGAGTGCTGGCCCGCCGCCTCGGGGTGTCACCGACGACCCTGCGCTCATGGGACCGGCGCTACGGCATCGGACCGACCGCGCGCACCGAGGGCGGGCACCGTCGCTGGACGGTGGCGGACGTGGCCACGGTCGAGGAGATGTGCCGGCTGACGGCGACCGGCGTCCCGCCGGCCGACGCGGCCCACGCCGCCCGTACCGCCGTCGCCGCTCCGCCCCCGGCAGCCGAGGCCGCCGCCGCTCCGCCGCTCCCCCCGCCCGCGCGGCGGTCGCGGGCCGCGGGCGCGCTGCCCCTCGGTGACGTGCGCCAGGAGTGCCGCGGCCTGGCCCGCGCCGCCGTACGACTGGACGCCCCCGCGCTCGAGGAGCAGCTCGCCGCCGCAGTCGAGCGCCACGGCGTCGTGGTCGCCTGGCAGGAGATCATGGTTCCCACGCTGCACGCCGTGGGACGCCGCTGGGCCTCCTCCGGGGACCAGTACGTGGAGGTGGAGCACCTGCTCGCCTGGCACGTCTCCACCGTGCTCCGCCGCAGCACGCCGCCCGCCACGCCCGTGGCCTCCCCGGCGGCCGGCTGCGCCCTGCTCGCCTGCGTCCCCGGCGAACGGCACACCCTGGCCCTGGAGGCGCTGCACGCGGCCCTCGGCCGGGAGGGTCTGCCGGTGCGCATGCTGGGAGCCGCCGTGCCCGTCGAGGCGTTGGACGCGGCGGTGCGCCGGCTCGGCCCGGCCGCGGTCGTGCTGTGGGCCCAGGAGAGCGCCCGGGCGGCCCCGGCCCTGGCCCGGCACGTCGCCGGGCTGCGCTGGGGCATGAAGGGGACGCGCCGCGGTCCGGCGGTGCTGCTGGGCGGCCCCGGCTGGAGCCGGCCCCGGCCCGCGGGCGTGGTCAGGCCCGCCGGACTGGCGCAGGCGGTGGAGGCGCTGCGCGCGCTGTGCGCCGCCGGGTGAGCCGACGGCCGGTCAGGAGCGCGCGCGGGCCGGCCTGAAGCGGTCCGGGCACGACCGAGGTCCGCAGGGGGCTCGTTTCCGGTTCCGGGGGGACTCACGGACGGTTTCGCGCCTTCGGCCGGTGCCGGACGCGGCAGGCAGCCGGCAGTCCCCGTCAGGGTGCCGGCGCATCCGCGGCGGCGGACGGCGGGGAAGCAGCTCGGGGAGCAGCCGGGAGGACGTGCGGGGGAGCCGGCCTGGCGGCGCGCGGCCCGCGTACGGCACCGGCGCCGGCGCCTGGGACCCGCTGGTCGCGCGCACCGTCGAGGACGCGCTGCCCGCCACGCCGCCGCCCTGGCCGCTGACCCGGACCTGCCGCACCGGGCCCGGCTGCCATGGCTGCGGGAACCACTGCGGCACGGGTTCCGTGCCGGGCGCCCTCGCCAGCGGCGCGCGGCTCCTGCCCCGCGCTGCTCCCGCCCCGCGCGGCGGCCTGCCCGCCACGGTTCGGCGGCTTACGGAGGTGAGGGACGTCGGTGGAGCGGGAAGCCGGTGAGTATGAGGCTGATCAGCGAACGCGGCGGCATGGGACGACCCTCCCGGGGATGGCGGCGCTACGGCCTGGCCGCGGCGGCGGTGACGGCCACCGCCGTGACCGGTGCCAGGGCCGTGGATCCGGACAGCGCCTGGTACGCCGAGCTGCGCAAGCCGCCCTGGCAGCCGCCGCCGTGGGCGTTCGGCGTGGTGTGGACGCCGCTGTACGCGTCGATCGCCTGGGCGGCCGGACACGCCCTCGGCACGACGACGACACGCCGGGAACGGACCGCGCTCGCCACGAGCCTCGCGGTGAACCTGTCGCTGAACGCCGGCTGGAACTGGCTGTTCTTCGCGCGGCGCAGCCCGGCGGCGGGGCTGGCCGGCACCGTGCTGCTGGACCTGAGCAACGCCGACCTGCTGCGTCGCACGGGACGTACCGACAGGACCGCGGCCCGGGTCCTGGTCCCGTACGCGGCGTGGTGCGCGTTCGCCACCGCCCTGAACGCCTCGATCGCCCGCCGCAACGCCTGACGCTCCCCGGGCCCGCCGCGCGCCGTCCCCGTGGGTCAGGTCGCCGCCGGCGGACGCCACGGGGGCGCTTCGCGCGGCAGCGGCACCGGCGGGCCGAACCGCACCGGGACACCCGGGGCGTACAGCACGCTGTCCGGTTCCGCGCGCAAGGGCCGCACTCCCGCCGCGGCCAGCAGTTCCGCCGCGTCCCAGTCGAGCAGATCACACCGCCGGAACGTCCACCTCGGGTGGACGTTCGGCAGGTAGTACGTCCGCGTCCAGCCGCGTTCGTGCAGCCCCCAGCGGCAGGTCAGGAACTCGTCCAGCGGCCCGGGCGCGACCGCCTCGTCCCCGGTCTCCGTCCGCACATGGCCGTCCGGACCGCCCCGCAGGCGGCCGCGGGTGCGGTACAGCAGGCGTCCCCCGTCCCGTTGCGAGGTGATGCGCGACCAGCGGTACGGCAGCCCGAAGCCCGCCCGCGCGGCCAGCACGGGCAGCAGTCGGTCGCAGTCCAGCGAGCGGAAGACCACGCCGCGCCGGCCCAGCGCGTCCCTGCTGTACAGGCGCACGTTGACCTCGTCGAACGTGCCGAGCCAGGGCAGCGGGGGGCCGGCGCCCACGGCCAGGTCCTGCATGCGGAAGAAGACCAGCCCGGCGTAGGCGCGCCCGTGGTGCAGATCCGGCACGGTTCCGGGCGGCAGCAGGCGGGCGACCTCGAAAGGATCGGCCTCCCAGTGCAGGAACACCAGATCACGCCAGTACTGGCGGAACAGCACGTGCCGCAGGGGGCGCGGGGGCACGGGAGTGACGGCCTCGACGTCATGGGGCCACCGCCGTGGTGTCCGTCGCGCCGAACGGGAATCACGCATGTCCGCCCTCCTCTTCTCCGTCCTCCTCATGTCCTCCCTCCTCACGCCGTCCGACGGCGCCGTCCCGTCCCCGCTCAGCCCGGAAAACGGCCGGTGGACCGCAGGTGCCAGCGCCGCTCGGCATAGGCCAGGTCGTCCCGCCACAGCCGTCCGGCCGCGGCGCGCACCAGGGGACGCAGCAGCGGTGCGGCCCGGCGGACGGCGGCGAAGCCCGGACGGTGCGAGGCGGCGACCACCGCCTCGACGACGGCGGTGCGCGGCCGGCCGGCCCCGTCCGTGCCGAGCGGTGTGGCGTGGGTCTCCACGACGGAGCCCGCGCCCTCGCCGTCGGTGATGTGCATGACGACCGTGCGGGGTTCGGGCGCGGTGAAGACGGCGCGGACCGGCACGACCAGGCGGCCCGCCACCTTGAAGGACACGTCGACGGTCAGGGCGTCCGGACCGTCGTCCTCCGCGCCGGCCGGGCCGTCGGGCGTGTCCACCACCGTCAGGTCGACGAAGGAGTACGGGTGGAACCACGCCCCGTGCCACGGATCGAGCCGGTTGGCCACCACGTCCTCGGGCTCGCAGACGCCCACCCCGGTGTAGACGGCGGTCAGGGCGCGCGCGGGCTCGGGCCGCCGCGGTACGACCGGCGTGTCCGACGGCTCCTCCCCGCCGACCGCGTCCAGCCGCACCCACACCAGCACCCCGTCGTCGTGCACCGGCAGCGGCGACCAGCCCGCGTACGGGGCGCCGTCCAGGGCCAGTCCGTGCCAGTGGCACACCAGCGTGCCGCAGCGCACCGGACTGTCCCGCAGCGGTGCCCCCAGGTGCGGGCAGATCCCCGGTCCGCCGACGAGGCGCCCGCCGGGTCCGCGCCACACCACGACCTCCTGCCCCGCCACGGTCCGCGCCAGCTTGCCGTCCCCGCGCAGGGCGTGGGAGGCGCCGACGACGTACCAGTTCCCGGAGGGGCGGGCCTGCGCCCGCTTCAGCGCCCCGGCGATCACTCCGGGCCGCGCCTCGCGCCAGGTGGGCCGCTGCCTCTCCCAGGGCACGGCGTGGCGGCGCAGCGACAGCGGCAGGCGACGGCGGTTCACGCGACCTCCTCGGCGGAGCGGACGTCCGACGCCGACGCCCGCGGGGTCGCGGTCGCGGTCGCGGGCAGGGTGCGGGCGCGGTCGGGCGGCCCGGATCCGGGGCCGCTCCGCGCGCGCAGCCGGGCCGCCGCGACCCGGACCAGCCCGTCGGCGGCGACCACCGCTCTGCGCCGTCGCGGCACCACCGACCGCCGGTGCAGCACGGAGTAGCCGTCGCGGGCGACGGCGTCCAGGATGCCGCCGTACAGGACGGCCGCGGTGCGGATGCAGGGCCGCGCCACCGGTTCGAGCAGGTCGACACCGGGCATCGCCGCCCGGTACACGCCGCGGGTCAACGCCTCGAACTCCCTGAGCGCGGCGGTGATCCGGCCGTCCGGGCGGCCCGTCGCGCGGCTCCAGACCAGCAGTTCCCGGTCCACGCCGTGACCGGCGAGCAGGTCGGCGGGCAGGTAGACGCGCCCGCGGTCCAGGTCCTCGCCGACGTCCCGCAGGAAGTTGCTCAGCTGGAAGGCGACGCCGAGCGCCGCGGCGTACGGCGCGGCCTCCTCCCGCGGCACCACCGTGCCCAGTACCGGCAGCATCTCCAGCCCGATCACCGCGGCCGAGCCGTGCATGTACCCGCGCAGGTCGGCGTAGCTGGGGTAGTCCGTCACGACCAGGTCGGAACGCATCGCGGCCATGAAGTCCCGGAAGTGGTCGTGGTCGATGGCGTACCGGCGGGCGGTGTCGGCGAGCGCCCGCACCACCGGCTCACCGCCGGCGTTCCGCCGCAGCCCCTCCTCCATCTCCTCCTCGAGCCGGGTCAGCGCCCGCACCCGCAACTCCGTCCCGGCGCCGGGGTCGACGGAGTCCACGATGTCGTCGGCCCAGCGGGCGAAGCCGTACAGGGCGTGCACGGCGGGCCGCCGCTCGACGGGCAGCAGCCGCGTGGCGAGGAAGTAGGTCCGGCCGTGCCGGGCGTTGAGGGCGCGGCAGTGGCGGTAGGCCGCACGCAGCTCCGGATCGGTGATCCCCGCCGCGTCCAGTTCTCGGTCGGTCATCCTGTCCTGCCTTCGGTCGCGCGGGCCGTGGGGCCGGCCGGGGGGTTCTCCGGGGCTTCGGGCCGCCCGCCGCGGACCGGGGAGTCCGACGCGGAGGCAGGCGGTTCCGGCGCGGAGGCCGGGGGTTCCGGCGCGGCGGCGAGCCGGGTGCGGGGTGCCTGGCCGTCCGCTCGCGGGACGGCCGTCGGCTCCCGTCCGACGGCCCGGGACACGGACGGGACCGGGGATCCGGCGGGGGCCGGGGCGCCGGTCCGCGCGAGGCGAACGGCGGCGGAGGGGCGCGGGCGGGTGCTTCCGCGCCGGGGCGGGCCCGTGACACGGGCCGCGGCCAGCTTCCCCGACAGCAGCACGGTCGGCACGCCGACGCCGGGCGTGGTGCCGCAGCCGGCCAGGACCGCGTTCTCCGTGCCGCGCACCAGGTTGCGCGGCCGGAACGGCCCGGTCTGCGCGAAGGTGTGGGCGGCCGAGAAGGGGGTTCCGGCGGCGTGCCCCTCGGCGTGCCAGTCGGCCGGGGTGATCAGGCACTCCTCCTCGATGGCGGCGCCGATACCGTCCAGTCCGCGCCGTTCCAGCTCCCGCAGCAGCGTGTCCCGGTAGCGCGGGCCGAGGTCGGACCAGGCCGCCGCGTCCGGGCCGATGTCGGTGTTGGGGCAGGGGGCGAGGATGTAGTGCAGGTGGCGGCCCGGCGGCGCGAGGCCGGGATCGGTGGCGGTGGGGCGGGTGACGAGCAGCGACGGGTCGCTCATCAGCCGCCCGTCGCGGGTGAGTTCGTCGAACGTGGTGTGCCACGCCGCGCCGAACGAGATCGTGTGGTGGGCGAGCCGGGGCCAGGTGCGGTCCGTGCCGGCGTGCAGCACGACCGCGGAGGGGGAGTGCCGCAGCCCGAGCGGTCTGCGCGGCCGGCGGCCGAGCAGCCGGTAGCTGACGGGCAGGTCCGGCGTGAGGACGACCGCGTCGCACGGGACGCGGCCGGCGTCGGTGACGACGGCCGTGACGCGGTCGCCCGACCGCTCCAGACGGGTCACCCGCTGCCCGAACCGCAGCTCGGCGCCCGCGTCGGCGGCCGCCTGCGCCATCGCCCGCGGCAGGGCGTGCATGCCGCCCCGGGGGAAGTACACGCCGGCGACGGTGTCCATGTAGGCGATGACCGCGTAGGCGGCCAGCGCCCGCGCCGGGGGCACACCGGCGTACAGGGCCTGGAAGGAGAACACCCGGCGCAGCCGCTCGTCGCCCAGGAAACGGCCGATCCGGGCGTCCAGGCGGCCGAAGCCGCCGAGGGCGGCCAGCCGGGCGAGATCGGGGGTGAGCAGACCGAGCGGTGAGTCGAAGTTGGCGTCGATGAACCGGCGCATCTGAGCCCGGTACAGCCGCTCGAGCCAGTCGCGCAGCCGCCGGTAGCCCGCCGCCTCGGCCGCCCCGGCGAACCGCTCCACCTCCGCGGCCATCGCGTCCGCGCCGGTGTGCACGTCGAGGCTGCTGCCGTCCGCGAAGCAGGCCCGGTAGGCCGGGTGCAGGGGGATCAGCTCGACCCGTTCGTACAGGCTGTCACCGACGGCGGCGAACGCCTCGTCGGCCAGGTCGGGCATGGTCAGCACGGTCGGCCCGGTGTCGATCCGGTAGCCGGCCAGGTCGAGGCGTCCGGCCCGGCCGCCGGGCAGCTCCTCGCGTTCGACGACGGTGACCCGGCGTCCGGCGCCCAGCAGGTGCAGCGCCGCCGACAGCCCGGCGAGTCCGGCGCCGACGACCACCACGTGGTCCGTGCGGCCGGGCAGGGTACGGGTCATCGGCCGGCCCCCTCGGTGCCGCGGGACCGGGCGTCGTGCGGTCCGTGCACGGGACGCAGCCGGACGGCTGCGTCCCCGGCCGGCGCCGTCCCGGCCGCGGCGAGCAGCAGACCGCGCAGCGGACCGGCGCCCTCCGGGTCGAGCCGGGCGCCGTCGAAGTGCCGCAGGCCCTGCGCGACCAGCCGGTCGATCTTGGTCTCCACCGTGGCGCGCGCCCCGGTCGCGATCAGTACGTCCCGCACCTCGTCCAGGCCGCGCTCGGTGAGCTCCGCGGCGCCGAGCCACCGCTCGAGCACGGCGAGCGCGGCGCCGTCGTCGGCGGCCTCGGCCCGCGCCCGCGCGACCGTCACCAGATAGGTCGGCTTGCCCTCCCGGATGTCGCCGCCGCACGCCTTGCCGGTCTCCCGCGCGTCGCCGAAGACGTCGTCCAGGTCGTCGCGCAGCTGGAACGCCATGCCGACGCACCGGCCCGCGTCGCACAACCGGTGCAGCGTCACGTCGTCCGCGCCCGCCACGGCGGCCCCCAGCGCGAGGGGCCGTTCCACCGAGTACAGGGCGCTCTTCAGGCAGGCGGCGCGCAGCGCGCGGGGCAGGGACCGCGCCCCGGTGACCTGGCCCTGTACGTCCAGGTACTGGCCCGCCACCATCTCCGTGCGCATGTCGCTCCACAGCCGCCGCACCACCACCGACGTCCAGGGGGCCAGCGGTGTCTCCGCCACCAGGTCGTCGGCCCAGGCCAGCGCCAGGTCCCCGGCGAGGACCGCCGCCGACTGCCCGAACCGCTCGGCCCGCTCGGGCCCCACCCGGCCGGTGTACCGGTCGGCCACGTCCGTGTGCAGCGCGGGCCGGCCGCGCCGCAGCGCCGCCCGGTCCATCACGTCGTCGTGGACGAGCGCGCAGGTCTGGAGCAGCTCCAGGGCGCCCCCGATCCGCAGGGCCGCCGCCGCGGACGCCGGATCCCGGCCCGCGCAGGCCCGCGACGCCCACCACACCAGCTGCGCGCGCCTGCGCTTTCCACCCTCCAGGGTGAAGCGCGTCACCCGTTCGGCCAGCTCCTCGGCGAACAGCTGGTCCGCCAGCCGCGCGCGGCGCAGGCGGTCCGCCAGCACATGGTCGAGCAGCCGGCCGACGGCGCCGGGCACGTCGGCGTCGGTCCGGCGCACCTCGGCGGCCCCGACGGGAAGCGGCCCGTGCTGCGCGGGCGACCCCTCCGTCACGCCGTGCCCCGCGCCGTCGTCGGCCACCGGCCTGCGCGGAAGCGACGCCAGGGGCGCCGCCACCGCGACCGGCCGCGGCGGCGCGGCAGCAGGGCGGTCCTTCGCGTGGGTGGGACGCATCCCGGTTCCCTCCGTCGTGTCTGTGTCCGTCGTTCCCGTCACCCGTCTGCTTCGGCACGGGCGGCGCGGACGGATGCGCGCACGTCCCGTCCGATCGCGGTGACCACCCGGGACCCGCCCCTCCACGGTCCCGTGTCCGGCGCCCGGCCGCTCGCTGCCAGGTGGTCCCCTGCATCCGCCGGGGTACACAATCCGGAAAACGGGTCCAGGACATCCGGGAACGGGAAGCACACCGGGGAAGGGAGACGCCGTGCCGGAGACGGACGTGGCCGTCCTGGGGGCGGGTGCCGCCGGGCTGTCGCTGGCCCACCGGCTCGCCGGACGCGTTCCGGGCCTGCGGACACCGTCCGTGGTGCTGGTGGACGCGCCGCCCGGCCCCTTGCGGCCACCACCGCGGACCTGGTGCTACTGGGCGGCGGGACCGGGTCGCTTCGACGCGGCGGTACGGGCCGAGTGGCCGCGGCTGCGGGTGCGCCCGCGCACCGGCGACCCGGTCGAGGGGGACATCACCCCGCTGCGGTACCGCATGATCCGCTCGGCCGACTTCGAGCGCCTGGTCTGCCGGGACCTGGCCCGCAGCCCCAACGTCCGGCGCCTCGAAGCGACCGTGGAAGCGGTGGCGGACGTGCCCGGCGGCGCGCACGTCCACCTGAGGGACTCCGACGGCCGGGCGCGGGTGCTCAGTGCCCGCTGGGTGCTCGACTCCCGCCCCCCGGGCAGCCTGCCGGCCGCCCGCACCACCCTGCTCCAGCACTTCCACGGCTGGTTCGTGCGCACCGCCCGGCCCGTCTTCGACCCGGCCGTCGTGGAGCTGATGGACTTCCGCACCCCGCAGCCCGCCCACGGCCTGTCCTTCGGTTACGTCCTGCCGACCGGGCCGTGCGAGGCGCTCGTGGAGTACACCGAGTTCTCCTCGCGCACCCTCACCGCGGAGGGCTACGACAGAGCCGTACGCCACTACGCCGAAGACGTGCTGCGGCTCGGCGAACCGAAGGTCCTGGCCACCGAGACCGGCGCCATCCCGATGACCGACGCGCCGATCCCCCGGCAGACCGGAGCCTCGGTCTTCCGCATCGGCGCCGCCGGCGGGGCGACCCGCCCCGCGACCGGCTACACCTTCGCCGGCCTCCAGCGCCAGACCCGGGCCGTCGCCGACGCCCTGCGCCGGGGGCGCCCCCCGGCGCCGCCCGCCGCCCACTCGGCGCGCTCCCGCGCCATGGACGCCGTCCTGCTGCGCGCCCTGGACAGCGGCCGGGCCGACGGCCCGGAACTCTTCAGCCGCCTGTTCGCCCGCGTGCCCATGGCACGGCTGCTGCGCTTCCTCGACGGAGACACCCGCCTGTACGAGGACCTGTCCATCGGGCTGCGCACGCCCGTCGCGCCGATGCTGCGCTCCGCCCTGGAGCTGCCCCGGCTGCCCCGCCGTCCCTTCAATCCGCCCGCGCCGGCGCGCCCCGCCGCCGCGCCGCATCCCGGACCCGACCCGTCCGCCCCGCACCTTCCCCCGACGGAGACCGCATGACGCTGCTGCGCGACGAGCACCTCGCCGCCGCCTTCGACCACGCCTCCCGCAGCTACGACACACTCGTGGCCGCCAACCCCGGCTACCACGGCCACCTGCGCCGCTCCGTGCGCCGGCTCGGCCTGCCCGGGCACGGGCAGGGGCTGCGCCTGCTCGACCTCGGCTGCGGCACCGGCGCCTCCACCGCCGCGCTGCGGTCCGTCCTGCCCGCCGCCCGCGTCACGGCCGTGGACGCCTCGGCCGGCATGCTCCGGCGGGCCGCGGCCAAACCGTGGGCGGACGGGGTGACCTTCGTGCACGCCCCCGCCGAGCGGCTGTCCGAGGCCGGGGTGCGCGGCCCCTTCGACGCGGTGTTCGCGGCCTACCTCTTCCGCAACGTCACCGATCCCGACGCCGTCCTCGCCGCCGTGCGCGGGCTGCTCAGGCCGGGCGGCCGGCTCGGCGTGCACGAGTACGCCCTGCGCGGGCGGCGCGCCGACCGGGCGGTGTGGACGCTGGTGTGCCGGGGCGTCGTGCAGCCCGCCGCGACCCTGCTGGGGGACGGGCCGCTGTACCGGCACCTGTGGCGCAGCGTCGTGGAGTTCGACACCGCCGGGCGCTTCGCACGGCGGCTCGGCGCGGCCGGCTTCGACCAGATCCGCTCCCTGCCGCTGCCGGGGTGGCAGACGGGCGTGGCCCACACGTTCGTCGCCCGCCGGGCGCACGGCCCCAGGGAGGAGGCATGAGCACCCCAGGCGCCGCGCGCCGGGGACGCGACCGCCGGGCCCGGATCCTGACCGCCCGGCCCGGCGCCCCCCGGGTGCAGGGAACCCCGCCGTCGGTGGCGGTGGTCGGCGCGGGCATCGCCGGCCTGGCCGCCGCCACCGCCCTCGCCGAGCGCGGGGTGGCCGTCACCCTGTACGAGAAGCGGCCGTACCTCGGCGGACGGGTCGGCGGATGGCCGACCGAACTGCGCGACGGCACCCCGGTGACCATGAGCCGCGGCTTCCACGCGTTCTTCCGCCAGTACTACAACCTGCGCGGACTGCTGCGCCGGACCGACCCCGGTCTGGAGCGGCTCACCGGTCTCCCGGACTACCCGCTGCTCGCCTCCGGCGGCCTGCGGGACAGTTTCCGGCACGTCCCGCGCACCCCGCCGCTCAGCGCGCTCGGCTTCGTGGCGCTCAGCCCCTCCTTCCGGCTCGCGGACCTGCGCGCGATGAACCCGTCTGCGGCCCTGCCCCTGCTCGACGTGCGCGTGCCGGGGGTGTACGACCGGCTGGACGGCACCAGCGCCCACGACTTCCTGGACGCCGTGCGCTTCCCCGAAGGCGCCCGTCACCTGGCCTTCGAGGTGTTCTCCCGCAGCTTCTTCGCCGACCCGCGGGAGCTGTCGGCGGCCGAGATGGCGCTGATGTTCCACATCTACTTCCTCGGCTCCGCCGAAGGGCTGCTGTTCGACGTGCCCCGCGCCCCCTTCCCGGCCGCCCTGTGGGATCCGCTCGCCGGCTATCTGGCCGGGCACCGCGCCGAGGTGCGCACCGGCACCGCCGTCGAGCACATCGAACCCGCCCCGGACGGCACGCTCGTGGTCGCCTCCGACCGGGACGAGCGCCGCCACGACGGGGTCGTCCTCGCCCTGGACGGCGCGGGGCTGCGCGCGCTGGTCGCACGCTGCGGACAGTTGGGCGACGCGCCCTGGCGCGAGCGGATCGGCCGGCTGCGCACCGCTCCGCCCTTCCTGGTCAGCCGGCTCTGGCTGGACCGGCCCGTCGCACCCGACCGGCCCGGCTTCCTCGGCACCGGCGGCTTCGGCACGCTCGACAACATCAGCGTGCTGGAACGCTACGAGGACGAGGCGGCCCGCTGGTGCGCGCGCACCGGTGGTTCCGTCGTCGAACTGCACGCCTACGCCGTACCGCCCGGAGCCGCCCGGGACGTCGAACAGAAGCGTCTCCTCGCCCAACTGCACCGCGTCTACCCGGAGACCGGCACGGCCACGGTCGTCGACGCCCGCCACGAGTGGCACGAGGACTGCCCCCTGTTCCCGGTGGGCGGCTACGGCGACCGTCCCACCGTCCGTACCCCGCACCCCCGGCTGGCCGTGGCCGGCGACCTGGTCCGCACCGGTCTGCCCGTGGCTCTCATGGAACGGGCGGCGACGAGCGGCTTCCTCGCGGCCAACGCCCTGCTGGAGCAGTGGGGTGTGCGGGGCCAGACCCTGTGGACGGTGCCGGACCGCGGACGGAGCGCCCTCCTCAGGGCCCTGGCCGCCGCACGGGGGCGGCCGCCCGCCGGCCGCGGACGGCCGGACTGAGCCGGAAGAGCCACAGGGGGACCCGTCGGCAGGAGAGGACAGCCATGAGGACAAACGGACGAGGACCCGGCCGCCACGGCACCGCCCGTACCCCGGACCCGCACACCGGCGCGTCACCGCTGCGCGGACGCGTGGCCGTCGTCACCGGAGCCGGCCGCGGCATCGGCGCGGCCCTCGCCGCCGCGCTGGCCGGGGCCGGTGCGCGGGTGGCACTGCTCGGCCGGGAGGAGGAGAGGCTGCGGGAGGTGGCGGCCGGGCTGGACGTGCCCACCGTGTGCGTCGAGGCGGACGTCACGGACCAGGCCGCCCTGGACGCCGCCGCAGGCGAGGCCGAGGAACGTCTCGGTCCCGCCGACGTGGTCGTGGCCAACGCGGGCATCGCCGTCAGCGGACCCTTCCGCGACACCGAGGCCGCCCTGTGGCAGCGGGTCGTCGACGTCAACCTGACCGGCGCGGCCAACACCGCGAGGGCCTTCCTGCCCCAGCTCACCCGCACCCGCGGCTACTTCCTCCAGATCGCCTCCACCGCCGCGTTCGGCTCCGCCCCCATGATGAGCGCGTACTGCGCCTCCAAGGCGGGCGCGGAGTCCTTCGCGACGGCGCTGCGCTGCGAGCTCGAACCCGACCGGATCGCCGTCGGCATCGCCTACCTGCACTGGACCGGCACCGACATGATCGGCGGTATCGACGACAACCCGGTACTGCGGGCCCTGCGCGCACACCAGCCCCGGTTCGCCCGCCGCGTACAGTCACCGGAGCGGGTGGCCGGCCTGCTCACCGCCGGCATCGTCCGCCGCGCTCCCCGCGTCCACGCGCCGCCGTGGCTGCGCTGGTGCCAGCCACTGCGCCCCGTCTTCCCCGCCCTGGTCGCCCACGTCTCCCGGCGCGAGCTGCGCCGCCGCAGCGGAGCGGGATTCGCCGCCGGCAGCGGCCTCCTGGGCGCGGGCGGCCTCGCCGACTGGACCGCGCTCCGGCCCACGGCGGACCCGCGCCCGGGCCGGCCCGCGGACTGACCGCGGGCCGCCCCCGGCCCGCACGCGGGGCCACCGGCATACGGAGCCGCGGGCGCGCCGCCCGGGCCGGTCGGGGGCCGGTCCGTCTCACTCCGAAGGGCCGGGCCGGGACTCGTAGAGCAGGCTGTGGAAGCGGCCGAACTCCTCGTAGCCCGCGGGGTCGCCGCCCAGCGCCCGCACCGCCGCGATCGCGTAGCGCCGTTCCCGCTCGTCGGTGAAGAGACGTTGCGGATGGACCCGGGAGACGTCGACGGTGGTCCTCAGCCCGTACCGGGCCAGGGTCCGGGCGATCGGCCGGTACGACACCGTCCGCAGCACGAACGCGCTGACCCACACCGGTCTGCGGGCGCCGTCCAGGAGCGCGGTGAACGTACGGGCGGTGATGTAGCTGCCGCCGCCCGTCAGCGTGATGAGGCCGACCTCGGCGAGCGCGCGGCTCAGAGCGGGGCCGGGCGGGCCCTGTTCCAGGTCGTCGGTGAAAGCGGCGTCCAGCAGACCCGCCCCGAGCGCGTACCGCACGGCGGGCGCCGAGACGTCCAGGCCGAACACCGGCACCGCGTCCGCCCGGCGCCGCGCCGCGTAGAACGCCCTGTCCGACGCCGTCAGCTCCGCCGTCGACATCGCCCGGGTGCCGGGGGAGGTGTACCGCTCGTACATCTCGGCCAGCGTCACGTCGTGGTTGAGCAGTGCGGCGTTGATCCCGTACGAGCAGCACAGGTCCAGCACCGCGGGCGGGCCGGCGCGCGCGTCGTCGAGCGCGGCCCGTTCGGCGGCGGCCTGCCGGAAGACCGGCTGGGCATGGTGCGGGATCTCGTACTCGAGCGGTGCCAGCCGGCCGAAGTACGCACGGGGGTCCCGCCGGCCGTAGACGTCGTCGAACCGCGTCTTGCCGTCCATCCTCGTCATGTTCCACCCTGTCTGACCGAAATGTCATTGCTCGTCGTGGTGGCGAGGGGAAGTCGCAGTGACATCAGCCAGCCGACGACGGCCAGGGCGGCCATGCCGACGGCCGAGACGGTCAGCGCCTGCTCCCTGGCGCGTGCGTTGATCCGTACCAGTTCGTCCGCCCCGGCCCCCGTGATGCCCCGCGAGCGCACCTTCGCGCGCAAGGCGTCGTCGGACGCGGCGGTGATCTGGACCTGATGCTCCACCGCCTGCGTCACCAGCTCCTTCTGGGCGCTGGAGAGCACGCTGCTGCCGTTCACCCCTGCCTCGAACGTGTACAGCAGCGCCGTGGCCATCAGGGCACCGGCGAGCGCGACCCCGAAGGAACTTCCCAGATAGCCGGCCGTGTAGGAGAGCCCCGTCACGTCGCTCACCTCGTCCCGCTCGGGCGCCGACTGCACGAGGTCGGTGAGCGTCGTGGCCATGCCCCGGCCGAGCCCGACCAGGAGGATGCCCGGCGCGAGTGCCAGGCCCACCGCCGCCACTCCCTGTGCCTGCGGACTGAACAGGACGGCGACGGCGACGCAGCCGACGCCCATGCAGACGAACGCCCCCATCGAGGCGGCGCGGTGGGTCGTCCGCCGCTGCCCGACGCGCCGGGCGGTCGGCGGGGCGGCCAGCAGCAGCCCCAGCGCGATCGGGAGCAGCACGACCCCGCAGCGCAGGGCGCTGAACCCGAAGGCCGTCTGCAGGAAGACCGGCACCAGGAAGAGCATGCCGTTGGGCACCAGGACCAGCATCCACTGGGTCGAGATCCCGGTCCGCACGGTGCGGTTCCGCAGCACCGTCACCCGGACCAGCGGATCCCTTCCGCTCCTGACGAGACGCAGCTCCCGTCCCGCGAAGACGGCCAGCACCAGCAGTCCCAGACCCGCCAGGAGCGGAACGGGTGACACACCGCCACGCTCCAGCAGGGTGTGGCCCAGCACCACGAAGTCCTGCCGGGCCCTGAGCAGGCCGTACCGCCCCGCGAACAGGGCCGAGACGACGAGCAGGACCATTCCGGTGGTGGACAGCAGCACCCCGCGCACGTCGAAGTGCTGTCCGGGGCGTCCCGGGAACGGGCCGGCGCCGGCCGTGTACCGCATGAGCCGTGCCACGGCCAGGGTGCCCACGGCTCCCAGGAGGAACGACACGCGCCAGGTCAGGTAGCTGGTGACCAGGCCGCCCAGCACGGGACCGGCCGCCGCGCCGACGCCCGACGTCATGGCCAGCGTGGACAGCACCCTGGTCCGTACGGACCCGGCGAAGGTCTCGGTGAGCATCGCCATCAGCGACGGGAGCATCAGCGCGACGCCGAGCCCCTGGAGCAGGGACCAGCCGAGCAGTACGAACGGCAGACTCGGGGCCGAGGCGGCGATCAGCGCACCCACGACGAACGTTCCGCCGCCGGCGGCGAAGGCCCGCCGGTAACCGTGGCGTGTGCCGAGCTTGCTGCCGCTGATGATGAAGGCGGCGACCACCAGGGCGTACAGCGAGATCGCCGACTGCACGCCGGTCAGCGTGGTGTGCAGGTCCCCGACGAGCGCCGACAGAGCCACGTTCATGGCGGTGGCGGTGTAGTTGATCAGGAGGTTCTCGGCGGCGAGGAGCAGGAACAGCGTTCTGGCGGCCGACGACGTCCCGCCTCCGGCCGGTCCCCTGAAGCGCCGCGCTCCGTTTCGCCCTTGCACGAGTGCGCCCTGCCGTTCGATCGCTCCGCCCCGGGCAGGCCCCTGCTGCCGGGACCGGCCCTTGTTTCCGGTCCCCGGTTCAGGGTGCACGCCGTGCGCACCGCGGGCGCGCGGGACGCGCCCGCACAGACCCGAGCGGGCGACACGGCCCGCGGCCGGCGAGAAGGGCCGGGCCCCGCGGCTGCCGGCCGCGAACGTACGCGGCGCGCCGGTGGGGCGCCGCGTGGGGGATCGCGGGGGACATCGCACGTGCCGTCCGCGGCACCGGGGTCCCCGTGACCGGGCCGGCCGCGGAGAACGGTGCGGTGGGAGCGCCGCACGTCCTGTGTCCTGTGCGGATGCCTCCCGCGGCTCATCCGGCACGCGCTACCGGTCGCCGTCAGCGGGGTCGGCCATCCGCTCCCCGTGGAAGCCCCCGGCGCCGTCGCGGCGGCTCTCAAAGACGTCCCGCCTCGCACCGCAGGAGCGCACCGGGCAGTCGGAGCCGTCGCCTCGTGGTCGTCGCCACCCGCCCGGCCGGACGCCGACCCGTTCCTCGGCTTGGGAGGCGGACAGCCGGCCGACGCGGCGGCGGCCGCCCGGAGGCCGGCCGCCCGGCGAGGGCGAGGCGGCCGGCCTGGTCGGCGGGCGTCCGGGCGGCAGCGCGCCCGCCGCTTGGCAGGGGGTGGCTCAGCCCAGCTCGGCTCCCTTGGCCGCGGCTTCCTGCTCCGTCCTGGCCTCTCCGGTGGCGAGCGTGCCGCCCGCGCTCTCCAGATGGGCCCGCACGAACCACTGGAACTGCTCCAGGTCCCGCAGCTGCTCGATGAGCAGGTCCTCGGTGGCGGGGTCGACGTCACCCGCCTCCTTGACCGCCGCCCGGACGCCCTCGATCACCCCGGTGTAGACGAGGTCGAGCGCGGCGAGATGGGCGATCGAGTCGGCCCGTCCGATGGAGTAGTCGTCCCAGGTGCGCTCGGCGACGAGGGCACCCGGCGTGCCCTGCGCGACGCCGCCGAGCGCGGCGATGCGCTCCGCCACGTCGTCGGCCATGTCCCGGACCCGGTCCACCTGCGGGTCGATCATCTCGTGGACGGCGATGAACTGCGGCCCGACCACGTTCCAGTGCACGTGCTTCAAGGTCAGGTGCAGATCGTTCAGAGCGTGCAGGCGAAGCCGGAGCAGACCGATCAGCCGGCCGGCCGCCTCGCGCTCGATGCCGGGGACCGTGTACTTGGGGGTCAGATCCTGTGTCATGGCTCACCTCGGTTATCGACGGAAGTGCATAGCTGCACCAGCACGGTTGCCCCGGTTCACCCAGGTAAGACATGGGTGGCGGCCCCGGACGGAATCCGGCGGCCCCGGACGTAATTTGGCGGCCCCGGCGTGCGGGCCGTCCGGCGTGCGGTTCAGGTCACTTCCTGCCCAAGGCGTCGACGGCGTCCTGGACGCTGGAGTGCATCGGGAAGATCTGGTCGAGTCCCGCCACGCGGAAGAGCTGGGTCATGACCGCGCTGAGCCCGCCCACCGAGAAGGAGGAGCCCGCGGCCTGGGCGCGGTGGTAGGCCGTGATGATCACGGTCATCCCCGTGGAGTCGCAGTAGACCAGGTCCGACAGGTCGGCGACGATGCCCGTGCCCGGGCTGCGCAGCACGTCCTCGACGGCCCGGCGCAGGCTGGGGCCCGTGTAGTGGTCCAGTTCCCCGGCCAGGCGCAGCACCACCGGCCCCGCCGGGTGGGTGTGCGTGCTGATGGCCAGAGTGCCCTCTGTCTCGTTCACCAGTTCTCCTGTGCGGCGCGTCGGCCACGAGCGGGCAGCGGGTTCCGCTCGGCGGCCGTCGTGTACGAGGAGTATGTCTCCTCCTCAGGCTGTGCTTCCCGGGAAGCACGGATTCACGTATTGGATCACGCTTTCGCGGTCTCCGGGAGAACGTGTGCCGCGCTCTGGGACAATGGGGACCGCGGCAAAGGACGTCACCCCCGCGGGAGTGACGGGTCCTTCACCGGCGTCGGGCGGGCGTGCGGGGGCAGACGGCAAAGGCACGCGGTCAGGAGACCTTCGCGTGCGCGTTCGACACGGGGACGGCCGCGAGGTGGGGCCGGTACGAGGAAACGGGTGTCGCGTGGAGCGTTCGGGCAGGGCTGCAGACAGGCCGCCGCAGCCGACGACGGCCGACGGCGACGTGTTCGCCGCCGACCCCCAGGTGGGCGGGGATCTCGCCAGGGTGGACTGGGCGGCGACGCCCCTCGGTCCACCACGGGACTGGCCGCAGAGCCTGCAGACGGCCGTCAGCATCCTGCTGTCCTCCCGGTTCTCCATGTGGATGGCCTGGGGCGAGCAGCTGACCTTCTTCTGCAACGCCGCCTACCGGCGCGACACGCTCGGCCGCAAGTACCCGTGGGCGCTGGGACGTCCCCTGCGCACGGTGTGGGCGGAGATCTGGGAGGACGTCAGCCCCCGTATCGAGGCCGTGCTCGGTGCGGGCGAGGCCACCTGGGACGAGGCGCTGCTGCTGTTCCTGGAGCGGTCCGGCTACACCGAGGAGTCGTACCACACGTTCTCCTACAGCCCGCTGCGCGACGACGCCGGTGACGTGGTGGGCGTCCTGTGCGTGGTCAGCGAGGACACCGAACGGGTGATCGGCGAGCGGCGGATGGCCACGCTGCGGGACCTGGGCTCGGACCCGAGCGTGATCCGCACCGAGCGGGAGGTGCTGTCCTTCGCCGACCGGCAGCTGGCCGGCAACCAGCAGGACCTGCCCTTCACCCTGACCTACCTGTTCGACGGCGGCACCGCCCGGCTGTCCGGCGCGAGCGGCCTCACCGCGGACCACCCGGCCGCACCGGCCGTCCTCGCGGTCGACGACCCCGGCGCCGTGTGGCCCGCCGCCGCTCTGGCCAGGGGCGAGGCGGCCGTGGTGCCGCTCGACGGCGACGTCTTCGCCGGCCTGCCCGCCGGAGACTGGCCCGAGCCGCCCGCGCAGGCGCTCGTGGTCCCCCTCCCGCGACAGGGCAGCGCCCCCTACGGCTTCCTGGTGGCCGGGCTCAACCGCTACCGCGTGCTGGACGACGCCTACCGGGGGTTCGTCGAGCTGGCGGCCGGACACATCGCCTCCGGCATCGGCAGCGCCCGGAGCTACCAGGCGCAGCAGCGGCGGGCCGAGGAACTGGCCGAACTGGACCGCGCCAAGACCACCTTCTTCTCCAACATCAGCCACGAGTTCCGGACCCCGCTGACCCTGATCATGGGCCCCGTCGAGGACCTGCGCACCCGGCTCGCCGACGCGCCGGAGCACCTGCGGCCGGAACTCCGCCAGGAACTCGACCTCGTCCACCGCAACGGCCTGCGCCTGGGCAAGCTGGTCAACACGCTGCTGGACTTCTCCCGCATCGAGGCCGGCCGCATGGAGGCCCGCTACGAGCCGGTCGACCTGGCGGTGGTCACCGCGGAGCTGGCCAGCGTCTTCCGCTCGGCCGTGGAGAAGGCCGGGCTCGCCTTCGAGGTGGACTGCCCGTCCCTGGACGAGCCGGTGTACGTCGACCGCGGCATGTGGGAGAAGGTGGTCCTCAACCTGCTCAGCAACGCGCTGAAGTTCACCTTCGACGGCGCGATCCGGGTCGGCGTGCGCCGGGCCGGCCCGCATGCCGTGGTCACCGTGGCCGACACCGGCATCGGTGTGCGGGCGGCGGAGATCCCCCGGCTGTTCGAGCGGTTCCACCGCATCGAGAACGCCCGCTCCCGCTCCAACGAGGGCAGCGGCATCGGGCTGGCCCTGGTGCGGGAACTCGTCGGCCTGCACAGCGGCGAGATCACCGCCGAGAGCACCGAGGGCGAGGGCACCGCCTTCACCGTCCGGCTGCCGTTCGGCACCGCCCATCTGCCCGCCGGTTCCGTGCTGCCCGGAGCGGGCGGCACCGCGGCCTCCGCCACCGCCGACCCCTACGTCCAGGAGGCCCTGCGCTGGCTGCCGGGGCTCGGCCCCGGCACCGGGGCCGAGGACACAGCGGTGCCGACGGCGGTTCCGGCCGGCACCGCCGACGGCACGGCCGGCCCGGGCCCCGCCGTCAGCGCCCGGGTGCTGGTGGCCGACGACAACGCGGACATGCGCGAGTACCTCACCCGCATCCTGACCGGAGCGGGATACGAGGTCACCACGGTCACCGACGGCGTCGAGGCCCTCCACTCCGCCCGCCGCGCCACCCCCGACCTCGTCGTCAGCGACGTGATGATGCCCCGCCTCGACGGCCTCGGGCTGGTGGCACGGCTGCGCGGTGACACCCGTACGGCCTCGCTGCCCGTACTGCTGCTGTCCGCCAGAGCGGGACAGGAGGCCTCGATCGAGGGGCTGCGGGCGGGCGCCGACGACTACCTGGTCAAGCCCTTCGCCGCCGCCGAACTGCTGGCCCGCGTCCGCGCGAACATCGAACTGGCCCGGCTGCGCAGCCATCACGTCCGATGGCGGACGGCGCTCGTCGACTCCCTCCAGGAGGCGTTCTTCGTCTGCGACGAGTCCGGAGCCGTCGTCGAGATCAACGCCGCTTTCACCGACCTGCTCGGCTACGGTCACGAGGACCTGCCGTACGCACCGGTCCACCCGTGGTGGCCGGACGCCGCCACCGATCCCGACGCGCACCGCCAGGCCCGCGAAGCCTTCGCCGACCTGCTGGAGCACTCGCAGGGCTCCCGCACCGTCCCCGTCACCCACCGGGACGGCCACCGCCTGTGGGCGGCCGTCACCTTCAACAAGGCCCAGGACCCCGACACCGGACGCCAGGTCACCGTCGGCACCTTCCGTGACGTCACCGCCGAGCGCTACGCCGTCCAGCGGGAGAAGGCGCTCGCCGCGCTGAGCACCAGCCTGTCCAGGGCCGCCAGCCTGCCGGAGGCGCTGTCCGGTGCGCTCGGCGAACTGAAGACCCTGTGGCGCGCGCACAGCGTGGTGGCCGCCGTCTTCGCGCGCGGTGACGCACCGGCCCTCACGGCCACCGAAGCGGACCCGCGCTGGGAGGACCTGCCCGCGACGCGCCGGGACGTACTCGCCGCACTGCGCCGTCGGCCGCCGCTCACCCCGGTGGCCGAGGACACCGGGGCAGGGGTCCTGCTGGAGCATCCCGACGGCCCGCTGGCCGTCTGGATCGAGCTGGGCGAACACCGGCCCTTCACCCCCGAGGACCAGCTGCTGCTCTCCCTGCTGGCCGGACACCTCGCGCAGGGCCTGGTACGGGCGCACCAGATCGACCAGCAGCGGGAGACCGCCCTCGCGCTGCAGCGCGCCATCCTGGGCCCGGCCCGGCTCCCCGACGGCTTCGCCGTGCGGTACGAGCCCGCCACCCGTCCGCTGGAGGTCGGCGGCGACTGGTACGACACCGTAGCCCTGCCGGACGGGCGCATCGGCATCGTCGTCGGCGACTGCGTCGGACGGGGCCTGGAGGCGGCCAGCGTCATGGGGCAGCTGCGCAGCGCCTGCCGCGCGCTGATGCTGCGGGACCCCAGCCCGGCGCAGACGCTGATGGCACTCGACCAGTTCGCCGCGAGCGTGCCCGGCGCGCAGTGCACGACCGTGTTCTGCGGTGTCCTCGATCCCGGCACGGGGGAGCTGACCTACTCCAGCGCCGGACATCCGCCGGGCATCCTCGCGCATCCCGACGGCACCACCCAGCTGCTGGACGCGGGGCGTTCCCTGCCCCTGGCCGTACGGCCGGGCCGGCAGCGCCCGCAGGCCGCGTGCACCCTGCGCGCACGGGCCACCCTGCTGCTGTACACCGACGGGCTCGTCGAACGCCGCCGGCGTCCGCTGAGCGCCGGGATCGACCAGGCCGGCGAGGCCGTGCAGGAGGGCCGCGACGTGCCCGTCGACGACCTCGCCTCCGCGGTCATGGCGCGGCTCGCGCCGGCCGGCGGTTACGACGACGACGTGGCGCTGCTGCTGTACCGTCATCCGGCGCCGCTGGAGATGTCCTTCCCGGCCGAGTCCTCCCAGCTCGCGCCGGTCCGCAAGGCGCTGCGGACCTGGCTCGCCCAGTGCGATCTGCCGCCGGACGCCGTGCAGAACGTCCTCGTCGCCGCCGGGGAGGCATGCGCCAACGCGATCGAGCACGGTCACCGGCACGCCCCGGGGGAAGCCGTGCGGCTGCGCGCCGAAGCCTTCGTCGAGAGTCTGCGTCTGACGGTCACCGACAGCGGCCGCTGGAAGGCCCCGCAACCCGAGCTCAACCGCCACCGGGGCCGGGGCCTGGCCCTCATGCGGGCCATGATGCAGCAGGTCAACATCGCTCCCGGCCCGTCCGGCACCACCGTCGACATGCAGATGAGGATCGCCTGATGACCACCCCGCTCACCCTCACCGCCGTCAGACGCCCGGACGGGACTGCCGGGCTCACGGTCAGCGGCGAGATCGACATGAGCAATGCCGGGTCCCTGGCCGAGGCCCTCGACGGCGGTTCGGGCCCCCTGGTCCTGGACCTGACCGCGGTGGAATACCTCGACAGCGCCGGTCTGAGCGTGCTCTTCGCCCACGCCGACCGGCTGGAGATCATCGTGCCGCCGCTGCTGGAGCCGGTCCTCACCGTCTCGGGCCTGGCCGGCCTGGCCACCGTCCACGGCCCCGGCACCGACGACGGTCCCGGCTCCGCCGCGCACACCACCGCACCGTCCGACCCTCCCGGCGAGGAATGATGAGCGACGTGAACGACTCCCTCCTCGACACGACCGTCCGGTACACCGGCGACGGGACCGCCGTCGTCTCCGTCGCCGGAGACGTGGACCTGCATACGGCGCCCACCCTGCGGGCCAACGCCCTGGCCGTGGTGGAACAAGGCGTCCCGCACCTGGTCCTGGACCTGGCGCGGGTGGACTTCGTCGACTCGACCGGGCTCAGCACCCTCATCGGCCTGTTGCAGGCGGCCCAGGAGGCGGGCGGCTCGCTCCGCCTCGCCGCCATCCCGGACCGCCTGGCGCGCATGGTGACCATGACCGGCATCTCCCAGCTGCTGCCCGTCCATCCCACGGTCGCCGACGCGCTGGCCGGCCGGACCGCCGACGGTGCCCGTGCGGTGCACGGGCGGAATGAGGCACCGACCGATGCCGTGGGAGATGGTGACCTGTCCGGAATCCGGGGCACACGCCCGGCGAGGGGGACCACATGACGGCTGAGCGGGAGCGGCGGTTGACTGGCGAGACCCGCCGTTCCGGGGCGGTGCGCGGCACGGACGAGCATCTGTCGCTGCTGTTCGGGACGTCCACCGCGCTGTTCGCGTCCCTGTCGGGGCCGGCGCACGTCCTGGAGGCGGCGAACCCGGCCTTCTTCGCGGCCATCGGCGGCGGGCAGCGGGAACGCACCGGAGTGCCGCTGGCCGAGCTCATGCCCGAGCTGACCGCCCAGGGCGTCATCGGGCTGCTCGACCAGGTGTACCGGTCGGGCGAGCGGCACGTCGGCCGGGACGTCCGCGTCGTCATCGGCGTCGGACCGGACGTCCGCGAGGCGTACTTCGACGTCACCTACGAGGCCCGCCACGACACCGGCGGCAACGTCATCGGCGTACGGTTGCTCGGCGTGGAGACCACCCAGGTCGAGCACGCCCGGCGACTCGCCGCCGAGCAGCGCGCGCTGCTGGAGCAGATAGCCCGCCAGGCGCCGCTGCCGGACGTGCTGGACGGCATGTGCAGGGCGATCGAGGAACTGTCGCCCGAGGTGATCGTCTCGGTCCTGCTGGCCGACGACGACGGCCGCCACCTGCGCCACGGCGCGGCTCCCAGCCTGCCCGACTTCTACAACCAGGCCATCGACGGCATCGCCACCGGGGAAGGCGCGGGTTCGTGCGGCACGGCCGCCCACCGGCGCCGCAACGTGATCGTCAACGACATCGCCTCCGACTCCCTGTGGAAGGACTTCCGCCACCTCGCCGCCCGGGCCGGACTCGCCGCCTGCTGGTCGACGCCGGTCCTCGCCCGCGACGGCCGGCTCCTGGGCACCTTCGCGATGTACCACCGCACACCGCGGGCACCCCAGGAAACCGACCTCGCGGTGGCCCGCGTCTTCGCCGACACCGCCGCCCTCGCCATCGAGCGGCACCACGCCGAACAGGCCCGGCAGGCCGCCGACGCGCGGGAGAAGGCTGCCCGCGACGACCTCTCCTTCCTGCTGGCCGCCAGCACCGCCCTGGCCGGCCGGCTGGACGAGAAGCAGACGGTGCAGCGCCTGGCCACCCTCGCCTGCCCGGCGCTGGCTCCGCTGGCCGCGGTCGACCTCGTGGAGGCCGGAGGCCTGCGCAGGGTGGCGACCGCCGCCCCGGCCGAGGAGGCGCGCAGGCTGCTCGCCGCCCACTCACCGGCCCACGACGCCGAGGACGACGCCGTCGCCCGCGTCCTGGCCTCCGGACTGACGGAAGTGGCCCGCCGCACCCCGACCGGGTCCGGCCCCTGGCAGGAACTCGGCGTCACCGGTTACGTCTGCGTCCCCCTCGTGGACCGCGGGCGGCCCTTCGGCGCACTGACCCTGCTCTCCACCGACGGGCACTGCTTCGACGGCCACCGGGTCGCCCTCGCGGAGGAACTCGCCCGCCGCGCCGCCTCGGCCGCCCACAACGCGCGCCAGTACGCGCAGCGCGCCGCTCTCGCCCGCGACCTGCAGACCGGTCTGCTGCTGCCCGATCTGCCCGACGTCCCCGGCGCCCAGCTGGCCGCCTTCTACCACCCGGCCGGCGAGGGGCTGGAGATCGGCGGCGATTTCTACGACGTCTTCGCCCGGGGCGACGGCAGCTGGGCCTTCATCCTCGGCGACGTCTGCGGGCGGGGCGCCAGGGCCGCCACCACGACCGCCCTGGTCCGCCACACCGCCCGCGCCGTCGCTCCCTTGCTCGACGATCCCGTCGACGTCGTCAAGGCCGTCGACAAGGCCCTGAACGACCGCTACGCGCACCAGAACAACGGTTTCGTGACCCTCGTCTACGGCCACCTCGCCCCAGCGGCCGACGGACTCGCCGTCCACCTCGTCCGGGCCGGGCACACGCTGCCCCTGCTGCTGGACACCGACCACACGGTCGGCACGGTCGAGGCGTCCGGCGGGCTGCTCGGCATAGGTATCCCGCCCAGACTCACCGCCCGCCGTCTCACGCTCCGCCCCGCCGAGAGCCTGCTGCTGTACACCGACGGCATCACCGAGTGCCGGACCACCGGCAGCGAACAGTACGGCGATGTCCGGCTCGCCAAGGCCCTGTCCTCCGCCCCGCGCCGGCCCACCGCGACCGACGTCGTCCGGACCGTGGCCGACGACGTCCGCGGCTTCGTGGACGGCCGGGACGTCGAGGACGACCAGGCCGCTCTGGTCATCACCGCCGGCGAGCCGCGGGACTCCTGACGTAGCCGCGGGACTTCTGACGTAGCCGCGGGACTACTGACGATGACTCAGGGCTCCCGGCGAAGTCGCAGGACTGGAAAGCCGATCCAGGGCAATGAGCGAGAGGTGACACGTACGGCACTCGTCGCTCTGATCCTGGCCGCCGGCGCGGCGGCGGCCGTCGCCGCGACCGCCCTCTCACCCTGGTGGTGCCTGGCCGCCGTACCCCTGGTCCTGCTGGGCCTGCTCGGGGCGGCGGACCTGGTGCAGCGCCGGCACTCGGTGCTGCGCAACTACCCCGTCCTGGGCCACGCCCGCTACCTGCTGGAGCGGATCCGCCCCGAGCTCCAGCAGTACTTCATCGAGCGGAACTACGACGGCCGCCCCTTCGACCGTGATGTCCGCACCATCGTCTACGAGCGGGCGAAGGGCACGGACGCCGAGCAGCCCTTCGGCACCGAACGGGACGTGTACCGGCCCGGTTACGAGTTCCTCGTGCCGTCGATGGCCCCGTGCCCGGAGCCGAAGGCCCCGCCGCGGGTGCGGGTCGGCGGCCCCGACTGCCGCCGCCCCTACGACATGGCGCTGCTGAACGTGTCGGCGATGAGCTTCGGCTCGCTGTCGGCCAACGCCGTCCTCGCCCTCAACGGCGGTGCCGCGGCCGGGGGGTTCGCCCACGACACCGGCGAGGGCGGCCTGTCCGAGTACCACCTGAGGCCGGGCGGGGACCTGGTCTGGGAGATAGGCACCGGATACTTCGGCTGCCGTACCCCGGACGGCGACTTCGACCCCGCGGAGTTCGCCGACAAGGCCGCGCACGAGCACGTCAAGTGCGTGTCCCTGAAACTCTCGCAGGGCGCCAAGCCGGGCATCGGCGGGGTGCTGCCGGGCGCGAAGGTGAACGCCGAGATAGCGAAGGTACGGGACGTGCCCGAGGGGCGGACGGTGATCTCGCCGCCGTACCACAAGGTGTTCTCCACCCCGCGCGAACTCGTCCGCTTCATCGCCCGGATGCGGGAGCTGTCCGGTGGCAAGCCGACCGGGTTCAAACTGTGCGTCGGCTCGCGCCGGCAGTTCCTCGCCGTGTGCAAGGCCATGCTGGCGGAGGGCACCGCCCCCGACTTCGTCATCGTGGACGGAGGCGAGGGCGGCACCGGAGCCGCGCCCCTGGAGTTCGCCGACCACGTGGGCGCCCCGCTGACCGAGGGGCTGCTCACCGTGCACAACGCCCTCGTCGGCGCGGGCCTGCGCGACCGGGTCAGGATCGGGGCGAGCGGCAAGATCGCCACGGGCACCGACCTGGTCAAGCGCATGGTGCAGGGCGCGGACTACGGCAACGCCGCGCGGGCGATGATGTTCGCCGTCGGCTGCATCCAGGCGCAGCGGTGCCACACCAACACCTGCCCCACCGGCGTCACGACCCAGGACCCCCGCCGGGCCCGTGCCCTCGACGTCCCCGACAAGACGGCACGCGTCCAGCGCTACCAGGAGGCGACGGTGGCCGGCGCGTTGCAGATCATGGCGGCCATGGGCGTCACCGATCCCGCCGAACTGCGCCCGCACATGCTCCGCCGGCGCATCGACCCCTTCACCGAGCGCTCCTACGAGGAGCTCTACGAGTGGCTCGGGCCGGGGCAGTTGCTCGCCGAACCGCCGGCCTCCTGGGCGGCCGACTGGAATGCCGCCGACCCCGACCGTTTCACCGTGTGACCTGGAGGACTCACGTGGCCCGTACTGTTGCCCGCGTCATGGTGGACGCGCTGAGCGAGCTCGGCGTGCGCCAGGTGTTCGGCGTCGTGGGAGACGCGCTCAACCCGCTGACCGACGCCATCCGCACCACCGAGGGCCTGGAGGGCGCCGTGCGGCGCGCCTTCCGCACTCCGGCCCGGTCCTGCTCGACGTCCTCACCGACCCCGACGAGATCGCCGTTCCGGCCAAGCCGACCGTCGAGCAGGGCTGGGGATTCGCGGTGGCCAAGGTGAAGGAAGTCGTACGCAGCCACGGAGAGCCGGACGCGGACCGATGACGCCCGGGTGATTTTCCGGGAATACCGGCCGGCGACCGGGGTAGACGCGGTCTTGCCGGTCGACGGACCGGCGCGACCAAGGTGATCCATCGGAAGGGGCGGATGAGGGTGACGACGGCCGTGGGGACTGCTGGGCAGGTGGTGGGCGTGCCGGAGATCGCGGATCCTTCCCGGGTGGCGCCGAAGGAC
>NZ_JBEXLP010000019.1:0-108761 GCF_040610035.1 Streptomyces sp. NPDC004542 | reverse complement strand
CTCGACGTCGTCACCGTCACCCCCGACAACGAGGCCGACATCCTCGTCCACGACGCCCACACCCCCTCCCCGACCACCGCCTTCGCCCTCTCCCGCCTCGCCGACCCCGACACCCTGCACCACACCCCCATCGGCGTCATCCGGTCCGTACAACGCCCCGTCTACGACGACCAGATGGCCCACCAGCTCGACACCGCGACCGCACAGAAGGGCACGGGCGACCTCGCCGCCCTGCTGGCCGGCGGCGACACCTGGACCGTCGTCGGCTGACGGCTGCGGTTCCTCAGGAGGCCCGGGCCTGCGCCGCCCGGGCCTCGTCGTACGCGGTGCGGGCCCGCTCCACGTCGGCCATCCGCTGCTTTGTCCACTCGGCGAGCCCCCGCACCTGCTCCGCCGCCTCGCGGCCCAGCGCGGTCAGGGAGTAATCGACGCGTGGCGGGATCACCGGTTTGGCGTCCCGGTGGACCAGGCCGTCGCGCTCCAGGGTCTGCAGGGTCTGGGTGAGCATCTTCTCGCTGACGTCCCGGCCGATCCGGCCGACCTCGCGGCGCAGCTCACTGAAGCGGTACGAACGCTCCAGGAGCGCGACGAGGACCAGGACGCCCCAGCGGCTGGTGATGTGTTCCAGGACGAGGCGGTAGGGGCACATCGCCTCCCCTGCCGAGCCCTTCTCACTTACTGCCATGCAAGTACCTTACTTCAAAGTGGGTACTTTCCAGAAGTTAGCGCTGCTCCTAGGGTGAGTGTCACAGACGCACCCCACAAGGAGATCGCCGCATCATGAGCATCGTTGTCACCGGAGCCACCGGACACCTCGGCCGCCACGTCGTCGAGCAGCTGCTGGAGAAGGTCCCGGCCGAGCAGATCACCGCGGTCGTCCGCACCCCGGAGAAGGCCGCGGACTTCGCGGAGCGCGGTGTGCGGATCGCGGTCGCCGACTACAACGCCCCGGAGACCTTCGACGGCCTCTTCGCCGCCGGCGACAAGGTGCTGCTGATCTCGGGCAGCGAGTTCGACAAGGGCCGCGTCCAGCAGCACCGGATCGTCATCGACGCGGCCAAGGCGGCCGGTGTCGCGCTCCTCGCCTACACCAGCGCCCCGGCCACGCTGACCGCCGCGCTCGCGGACGACCACCGCGGCACCGAGCAGGCGCTGCTGGCCTCCGGTCTGCCGTACACGCTGCTGCGCAACGGCTGGTACCACGAGAACTACACGGAGAACCTCGCCCCGGTGCTGGAGCACGGCGCGGTCGTGCAGGCTGCGGGTGACGGCCGGCTCTCCTCCGCCTCCCGCGCCGACTACGCGGCCGCCGCGGTCGCGGTGCTGACCGGCGAGGGGCACGAGAACAAGACGTACGAGCTGGGCGGCGACGAGGCGTGGGGCTTCGCCGAGTACGCGGCCGAGCTGAGCCGGCAGACCGGCGGGGAGATCGCCTACCGCCCCGTCTCCGTCGAGGCCTACGAGGGCATCCTGGCGGGCGCCGGCCTGCCGGGGCCGCTCGCCGCGGTCCTGGCGGGCGTGGACGCGTCCATCGAGAAGGGCGAACTGGTCGTCTCCACCGGCGACCTCTCCCGCCTGGCCGGCCGTCCGACCACCCCGCTCGCCGAAGCGATCAGCGCCGCACTCAAGGGCTGACCTCCCCCACCCGGGCTCTGGAGCCTTCCCCCCCGGGCCTTCGACCCCCGCCTTGTCATGACCGTATGCCGATACGGGCATGACAGGCGGGGGCGCTCGGCGTTACCTTCGTCCAGGCGGACCGGACGTACGGAGTGAGCAGGAGGGGCCCGTGGGCGGGGAGTCGAAGGCTGAGCGGCGGGCGGGTCTGCTGAACGGCTTCGCGGCGTACGGGATGTGGGGTCTCGTACCCCTGTTCTGGCCGCTGCTGAAGCCCGCCGGCGCGGCGGAGATCCTCGCCCACCGGATGGTGTGGTCCCTCGTCTTCGTCGGCGCCGCGCTGCTGTTCGTACGGCGCTGGGCCTGGGCCGGTGAGCTGTCGCGGCAACCTGGGCGGCTCGGGCTGATCGCGGTCGCGGCCGCGGTGATCACCGTCAACTGGGGTGTGTACATCTGGGCCGTGAACAGCGGGCACGTGGTCGAGGCCTCGCTGGGCTACTTCATCAACCCGCTGGTCACCATAGCGATGGGCGTGCTGCTGCTGAAGGAGCGGCTGCGGCCCGTGCAGTGGCTGGCGGTCGGTGTCGGCCTCGCGGCCGTGGTCGTCCTCACCGTCGAGTACGGGCGGCCGCCGTGGATCTCCCTGTGCCTCGCCTTCTCCTTCGCCACCTACGGGCTGGTGAAGAAGAAGGTCAACCTCGGCGGTGTCGAGTCGCTGGCCGCGGAGACCGCGATCCAGTTCCTGCCCGCGCTCGGCTATCTGCTGTGGCTGACCGCGCACGGTGACTCCAGTTTCGCGAGCGAGGGCGCCGGGCACGCCGCGCTGCTCGCCTCGACCGGCGTCGTCACCGCACTGCCGCTGGTCTGCTTCGGGGCGGCCGCGATCCGGGTGCCGCTGTCCACGCTGGGCCTGCTGCAGTACCTGGCGCCCGTCTTCCAGTTCCTGTGCGGCATCCTCTACTTCCACGAGGCCATGCCGCCCGAGCGCTGGGCCGGCTTCGCGCTCGTCTGGCTGGCCCTGGTCCTGCTCACCTGGAACGCGCTGCGCACCGCGCGCCGCACGGCCCGGACCCTGGCCGTCGCTGCCGCCGCGACCGCCGCCCCGGTGGACGCCCTCGTAAGACGACCGGAGGGCGTGGCTTCCGGCCAGGAACCGGAACCGGCCTCCTGACCGGTCCGGGTCGGCTATGAGTGGGCGCCATGACGCAGCCGCCCGCACCCGCTCCCCCTGCACTTCGAACTCGTCGTCGACGCCGTCGACCCGCACGCGCAGGCCGCTTTCTGGGCCGCCGCGCTGCACTACGCGGCCGAGGACGACAGCGCGTTCGTGGAGCGGCTGCTGGAACTCGGCGCGCTGCCGGGCGAGGCCACCGTGCAGTACCACGGCCGCCCGGCCTTCCGGGACCTGATCGCCGTACGGCACCCTGACGACCCGTACGACGAGGAGCGCGGCACCGGGCTCGGGCGGCGGCTGCTGTTCCAGCGCGTGCCGGAGGCGAAGACCGGCAGGAACCGGCTGCACCTCGACCTGCACCCGGGTGGGGGCCGGCGCGACGCCGAGGTCGAGCGGCTTCGGGCGCTGGGCGCCCGGGTGCTGCGGCGGGTGGCGGAGCCCGCCGGGGAGTGGGTGGGCGGACCCCGAGGGGAACGAGTTCTGCGTGCACTGGATGTACCTGGGTGTGTGCCCGGTGCGGCGCGTGGGGGCACCCCCTCTGGGGGAGCGTGCATGGCGTCGCGCGGCAGACGGGAAGGTCAGACAGGCCCTAGCTGTATTGACCCGTCAGGCGCCGGCCGCCCTGGCGGCACGGTCCGTCAGCCGGACCATGCGGGCGCGGGCGGACTCCAGCCGCTCCCGGTCGTCGGCCGCCGGACCCGGCGCGGCGGCCAGCTCGGTCCACAGCTCGATCAGGTCCCGCCCCAGACTCAGCCCGTGCTCGGGGTCGCGCACCGCACGCCAGGCGGTGGCCGCGCTCTGGAGGTTGCCGTAGGCGGCCTCCGCGTTGCGGGCGCGCTGGTGGAGCCGGGCCAGGTCGAGGGAGAGGTGGAAGGCGCGGAGCGGGTCGTCGGCGAGGTAGGCGATGTAGGCGCTCAGTTCGCGCAGGCGGAGCACCTCAGGGTGCCCGGCGCCCAGCAGGTCCGCCGCCCGGACGACGGTGCGCTCGGCGAGTTCCGCCGCGGTCCCGATCCGGCCCTCCTTGACCGCCTCGTTGATCCGCGTCATCGGTTCGGTGAGGAGCGCGGCGCCCTCCGCGGTGGCGGTCACCGGGCCGTCGCCGAGGACCGCTTCGGCGACCGCGTCGAAGCCTCGGGCCGGCGTGTGGTGCCGGGTGTCGGGTCCGGAGGCGGGGTCCGGCGTCGGCGGCACGGAGAGCGGGACCGGCTCGGGCGGGGGCGTGTCGCGGCGGGGCGGCTCGGAGGTGGCGGCCGGGGTGACGGCCCGTGCCGGCTGCGGAGCGGCGGGACCTGGCGGCTGCGGGGCGGTGGGACCTGCCGGCTGCGGGGCGGTGGTCCCCCCGTGCAGTCGGGGCTCGCCCGTGAAGCGGCTGGCGCCGTTCACATCCACCTCGAGGGGGACGACGCAGCCGACGCGCTCGTCGTGGACCATGGCGTGCACGGGGCGGCCGAGGCTGATCGCGAGGCGCTGGAGGTGGTTCAGGACGGCCTGCTGGATCTCCTGGCCGGGGGCCGCCATGACCGCCACCCCGCCGACGGAGGCGCTGCCCGACCCGGAGACGCGTACCTCGACCGGGGCCGCCGGGTGCGGCTCGTCCCACAGGTCCCGCTTCTTCTCGAAGCTCAGTCGAGCCATCGGTTTCCTCACTCCCCCGGCCTCGCGATCCGGTTGTACGCGTCCCTGCCCTCGAGTGTGGCCGCTGTGCCTCCGTTTCCGCGTCACCACGACGTCACAGCCTCGCACCAGCCGACCGGGACTGGACACCGAGGCAGGTGGCCCGGGCCAAGACGTTCTTCACCCGCGAGACCCCGCTCGCCCGCTTCCCGTACCGGAACCGGTGCACCGCCTCTAGGCGGTGATGTCCTTCGTCGTGAACCGTGCCCAGGCCGCCGAGCCGAACACCGCCGCGTACAGGGCCTGGAGACCGAGGTTCTTCACCAGGTCGTCCCAGTAGACCGGGTCGCGCATCAGATCGGCGAAGGACAGCCAGTAGTGGGAGAAGAAGTACGGCTGCAACGCGTGCAGTTGAGGGATCTGGTCGAGGATCTGGACGGTGATGAGCAGGCCGACCGTGGTCGCCATCGCCGCGATCCCGCTGTTCGTCAGCGTGGAGACGAACAGGCCGAGCGCCGCGATCCCGACCAGTGACGCGGCGACGACCAGCGCGATCAGCAGGGCGCGGCCCAGGCCGTCGGCGAAGCCGATCCGCGTGCCCGAGATGGTCGTCAGGTCGCCCAGCGGGAAGAGCAGCGCGCCGGTCAGGAGGGCGGACAGGGCGACCACGAAGGTGGCGACCAGGCAGAAGGCGATGACCGTCGTGTACTTGGTGAGCAGCAGGCGGGTCCGGCCGGCCGGGGCCACCAGGAGGTAGCGCAGGGTTCCGCCATTGGCCTCGCCGGCGATGGCGTCGCCCGCCACCACGCCGATCGCCATCGGCAGGAAGAACGGGAGCGTCGCCGCCAGCGCCGTGAACACCAGGAACAGGCCGTTGTCGGTGATCTGCGCGATGAACGCCGGGCCCTCGCCCCCGCCGCCCCGGCCGCCCCCCGACGAGCCGCCCCGCGTCTCGATCTTCACGGAGACCCCGACCAGCACCGGCACCGCGGCGAGCACACCGAGCAGCGCGAGCGTGCGCCAGCGCCGGAAGGTGACGGCCAGTTCGTTGCGCAGCAGGCCGAGGGTCCACAGCGGGGTGGGACGCCGTACGGCCACTGCCTCAGCCTGCGACATCGAAGCCCTCCCCGGTCAGCGCCACGAACGCGTCCTCCAGCGAGGCCCGCTCCACTCCGAAGCCGCGCACCCGCACCCCGGCCGTCACCAGCGCCGCGTTCAGTTCGGCGAGGTCCCGGTCGGGCGGCTCGCCGCTCACCCGGTCCCCGGCGACGACGACGTCCCCGACCCCCTGTTCCTTCAGCACCCGGGCCGCGTCACCCGGATCCGGCGTGCTGACGACGAGCCGCCCGCGCGCCCCGGCCGCCAGGTCGGCCACCGGGCCCTGGGTGATCAGACGGCCCTGGGCCATCACCGCCGCGTGGGTGCACACCTGCTCGATCTCGTCGAGGAGGTGGGAGGAGAGGAACACGGTCGTGCCGTCCGAGGCCAGCTCCCGCACCAGGGCGCGGATCTCCCGCATGCCCTGCGGGTCGAGCCCGTTGGTCGGCTCGTCCAGGACGAGCAGCCTGCGCGGCTGGAGCAGCGCGGCGGCCAGGCCGAGGCGCTGTTTCATGCCCAGGGAGTACGCCTTCGCCTTCTTGCCCCCGGCGGCCGTCAGGCCCACCCGGTCCAGTGCCGCCGCGACGCGTGCGGTCCGGGTGCGCGGGTCGGCGGTCGGGTCGGCGGCGTCGTACCGGAGCAGGTTGTCGCGGCCGGAGAGGAAGCCGTACAGGGCGGGCCCTTCGATGAGGGCGCCGACCTGCGGGAGTACGGTGCGCGCGGCCCGGGGCATGGGCTGCCCCAGGACGCGCGCCGCGCCGGAGGTCGGCTCGATCAGGCCCATCAGCATGCGGATGGTGGTGGTCTTCCCGGAGCCGTTCGGACCGAGGAAGCCGAAGACGCTGCCCCGCGGGACGGTCAGGTCCAGACCGTCGACGGCGAGCTGTCCGCCGCGGTAGCGCTTGGTGAGCGCGCGGGTGTGGATGACGCTGTCACCCGCGTCCCGCGCGGCCGGCTTCGTGGCGGACGGTTCGTCCATCGGCTCCCCTGCTTCGTGGTGTGTACGTGCGTACGCGGGTACACGTCGTACCGTGGCCGTGGCGCGTCGGTCTACCGTGCCGCGTCGGCCGCCTTCACCAGCGCGTTCTTGGTCACGGTGCCGACGTAGACCTTGCCGTCGTCCGTGATCAGGGCGTTGACCAGGCGGGTGGAGAACACCGTGCCCTTGCCGAACCCGCCGGTCACCTTGTCGCCGAGTGAGCCGAGGAAGCCGCCCAGGTCACCGCCGCCCTTGCCGGACGGCAGGCCGCCCGCGGCGCCGGAGTCGAAGGTGGCGATCGAGTTCCAGCCCTGGCCGAGGACGTCGAAGCCGCCGCGGCCCTCGGCGAGGTCCCCCTCGGGCTTCGGGGCGCGCTCGCCGGGTGCCTCGGCCGCGTCGTTCCCCTCGGTGACCTTCGCGCCCTTCGGCGGGGTGAAGCGGAAGGTCGAGGCGGCCGGCCTGGCGAAGCTGACCTGGGTGAAGCCCGCGTCCACGACGGCGGCGCCGCCGCTCGCCGGGGTCAGGGTGAACTTCAGCGGCATGCCCGTCTTCGCGTCCACGGCGATGCTGACGGCGCCCACCGTGGTGCCGGACTGCTTCGGTTTGATGAGCAGTTTGTAGGCGTCCCGGCCCGCGACCTGGACGGTCCCGTCGACGGTCACGGACGTGGTGTCGTCGACGGACTTCAGTGCCTCGTCGGCGAGGTCCTTCGGGGTGGCGGGGGTCTTCGTGGCGGGGGTCTTCTCCCGCTGCTGCTTGCCGTGCTGGTCCGCGGTGCCGTGGTACACCTCGTTGGACCTGCTGTCGTAGCCCCAGACGTCCTTGCCGTCGTGGATGAGGCTGTACTCAGCCGCGCTCTCGATCAGCGAGACCTTCTGGCGCTCCGGCCCGTCGGCCGCCACGCGCAGCGTGTGACTGCCCGAGAGCAGTTCGGTGAACTTGGACGCCGGGTCCGCCGACGAGCCGTCGCCGCCCCGGTTCGCCCCCGACAGCAGGCTGCCCTCCAGACCCCCGAGGTCCGGCAGGCCGAGGTCGGTGCTGAACCGCACCGTGCCGGACAGCTGCTGCACGTCCGAAGCGGCGATCTTGTCTATGAGCTGCTGTGCGCTGATCTTGGGCAGGTCGGGGTCACCGGAGTCGGCGAGCGCCGGGACCAGCCCGATGGTCGCCGCCGCCACCCCCACCACCGCGACCGGGACGACGTACCGGGCCGCCTTGCGGCGCCCGGTCGACGTGTCGTTGCCGGCCCTGTCGTCGGACGTGGTGTCGTCGGATCCGTACGGTGCCATGTGTGCCTTACCTCCGTCGTCGGCGGCGGCTGTCCTCACCCTCGTCAACCCTGAGCCGCCATTCTCACCCGAATCGGTGAGGAGTGGTGATTTCCGTGGTTTCCATCTCACCAAATCGGCCGTGAGGAAGCGTCAGACCCGGGAGGCACCTCGATGTACGACTGCGGTATGACACGGGGAAGCCGGATGCCCCCTCGACCCGTAGGGGTCGGACCCGGAGGCGGCAGACCCCGGCGGACGGCTGCACCAGCACGCCGCGCCTACCCGGCCCGGTGCACCACCGCATCGCACAGCTGCACGAGTGCCGCCTTGGCGTCGCACTCCCGCAGCGGGGCCAGCGCGGCCCGCGCCTCCTCCGCGTAGCGCACGGTGTCCCGGCGGGCCTGCTCCAGTGCCGGGTGGGCGCGCAGCGCGGCCAGCGCCTCGGCGTGCCGGGCGTCGTCGGTCAGGTCGGAGTCGAGCAGGTCGCACAGGGCGACGTCCTCGGCCAGCCCGAGCCGGGCCGCCCGCTCCCTGAGGCGCAGCACGGGCAGGGTGGGGATGCCCTCGCGCAGGTCGGTGCCCGGGGTCTTGCCGGACTCGTGGGAGTCGGAGGCGATGTCCAGCACGTCGTCGGCGAGCTGGAAGGCGACGCCGAGCCGCTCGCCGTACTGGGTCAGGACGTCCACGACCGTCTCGTCGGCCCCGGACATCATGGCGCCGAAGCGGCAGGAGACCGCCACCAGCGACCCGGTCTTGCCGCCGAGGACGTCCAGGTAGTGATCGACCGGGTCGCGGCCGTCCTGCGGCCCCGCCGTCTCCAGGATCTGCCCGGTGACCAGCCGCTCGAACGCCACCGCCTGGACCCGTACCGCCTCGGGGCCGAGGTCGGCGAGGATCTGGGAGGCGCGGGCGAAGAGGAAGTCGCCGGTGAGGACGGCGACAGAGTTGCCCCAGCGGGTGTTCGCACTGTCCACGCCGCGGCGCACCGCGGCCTCGTCCATGACGTCGTCGTGGTACAGGGTCGCGAGGTGGGTGAGTTCGACGACGACGGCCGAGGGCACGATTCCCGGCGCGTACGGGTCCCCGAACTGCGCCGCGAGCATCACGAGCAGCGGCCTGAACCGCTTGCCGCCCGCGCGCACGAGGTGCTGGGCGGCTTCGGTGATGAAGGGGACCTCACTCTTGGTGGCTTCGAGCAGTCCCTCCTCGACAGCCGCCAATCCGGCCTGGACATCGGCTTCCAGAGCCTGGTCCCGCACGCTAAGCCCGAACGGCCCGACGACGGTCACGAGGGGTCTCCTGTCTGCTGGTGCCTGCTGGCGATTACACGGTTTGTCGATAGGTCGCCGCCCTCACTCAAGTCAGCGTATCCGGTCAGCTTTCGATCACCGAGGGCGCCCACTGTTACAGGCCGGGCGCTATCGGATCACGCCCGTTATGTTTCCGATCAGGCGATAAGAACAGATATTTATCGACTTACCCGGAAGTACGAAGTGATTGCGCCGCTTGGAGCAGCTCACCTTCCACTCCCGCGCCGGACGCGCTCTCCCTAGCGGCGCCCCTCATGTCCCATTTGCCGTTATTGCTATTCCGTGAATTGGGTCACGTCGACCGATCGGGGCACCCCGCCGCCCGGCACCCGTATCCCACCTGCCGCCATTGGCCAGTTGAGGCTTGGCAGCTGCAAAGGATCAAGCACCTCATACGCCATAGAACAAGGTCAACTAGGACTTTGTGTGAATCCGGCGCTTGTTCCGGACATGTGCTCTCGCATACGTTCCCGGCCGTCGGGCGGAACGCCTCATCCTGCCGCCGCCCGTCACACCCCATCGACGAACTCATTCGCGACGGCAGGAGCGGGGGACCCAGGTTTGCCGCCGGCCCGGACGACACCCGTCGTCCCGGACCGGCTCGGGGTGAAGCCGCACCGCCTTCGGGCGGCGCGGCCGGGCACCTCCCAGCCCGAACCCGACAGCTCACCTCGCAGGCGACGGAGAGGAACTTCCCCATGTCTGCTGCCGCTCGGCTCCGCCGTACCCCCTTCACCCGCATCGCCCGCAGGATCGCCGTCGCCGGCACCGGCGCCGCCGTGCTCGCCCTCCCGCTGATGGGTGCGACCAGCGCCTCCGCGGCCACCACCACGAGCGCCCCCACGGCCGCCACCGCCGCCACCAGCACGGTCGCGTACTCGAACAACCTCGACGGCTGGATCCGCGAGTCGCTCGCGATCATGGCGCAGAAGGGCATCCCGGGCTCCTACAACGGCATCTACCGCAACGTGATGCGCGAGTCGTCGGGCAACCCGATGGCCATCAACCTCTGGGACTCCAACGCGGCCGCCGGTATCCCGTCCAAGGGCCTGCTGCAGGTCATCGACCCCACGTTCAACGCCTACCACGTGGCCGGCACCTCGTGGAACATCTACGACCCGGTCGCGAACATCACGGCCGCCTGCAACTACGCCGCCCACCGGTACGGCTCGATCGACAACGTGTTCGGCGCGTACTGACCGATCCGCTCACCCGAGCACCCGCGCACCCGCGCACCCGCTCACCCGCTTACCCGCTCACCCGCTCACCCGCTCAGGGGAAAAGTCTTTCGAGGACGACGGCGATGCCGTCGTCCTCGTTCGACAGGGTGATCTCGTCGGCCACCGCCTTCAGTTCGGGATGGGCGTTGGCCATCGCCACACCGTGGGCGGCCCAGTCGAACATCGGGATGTCGTTGGGCATGTCCCCGAAGGCGATGGCCCGTTCGGCGCCCAGCCCGAGGTGGTCGGCGGCCAGCGCCAGCCCGGTCGCCTTGGTGACACCGCACGGCTGGAGCTCGACGGTTCCCGGCCCCGACATGGTGACCGTCGCCAGCGACCCCACGGCCGCGCGGGCCGTGGCGGCCAACTCGTCGTCCGACAGGGCGTGATGGCGCACCAGGACCTTGCTGATCGGCTCGCGCCACAGGTCGTCGCGCCGCCGGACCCGTACGGCGGGCAGGGTCGGGTGCGGCATCCGATAGCCGGGTTCGATGAGCGTGAGCCCGTCCACCCCGTCCTGGTCGACGGCCGCGTACACCTCCCCCACCTCTGCCTCGATCTTGCCGAGCGCGGTCTCCGCGAGTTCCCGGTCCAGGGTGACCGACCACAGCAGGCGGTGGGCGCCGGCGTCGTACACCTGCGCACCCTGTCCGCACACCGCGAGCCCCGTGCAGCCGAGGTCGTCGAGCAGCGGCCGCACCCGCGGCGCCGGGCGACCGGTCACCACGAGGTGCCGGGCCCCCGCCCTCTCGGCCCGGGCGAGGGCGGCGAGCGAGCGGTCGGACAGGGTGTCGTCGCCACGCAGGAGCGTTCCGTCGAGATCGGTCGCGACGAGTGAACGAGCCGGGGAGACCGGAGAGGAGCGGGGGGCGGAATATGCGGGGGGTGCGGCCATGATCAGAGAATACGGACCCCCCGCCCCCTGACTCACCGCTGTTCCCGGCCCCGAACGGTGCCCGCGACGCCACCCCCACAAGGCCCATCCAGGCATTGCGAACCCTTCAGACACTGCCCGGCACGCTGCCCAGGACATGCAACTCACCCGTAACGTGTGGCGCGACCACAGGCAACGGCCTGCAGTGACGGCACCGGATGAGAGCGAGGCAGCACCCCATGCCCCCCTTCGACGTCCCCGAGGGCGACCCCTTCGGCCCTCACAACCTCCCCTACGGCGTCTTCTCCCCCGCCGGCTCGACCGAGCGGCGCGTCGGCGTGCGGCTCGGCGACCACGTGCTCGACGCGGGCGCGGCGGCGCGGGCGATCGGTTCGCCCTACACCTCCCTGCTCGCGCACCCGACCCTCAACCCGCTGCTCGCCGCCGGCCGCACGGCCTGGTCGGACGTGCGGCGGGCCCTGACGGCCTGGGTGACGGTGCCCGCGCACCGGGAGACGATCGAACGACTGTTCTACCCCTTGTCCTCGGTGACCCTGCACCTGCCCTTCGAGGTCGCCGACTACGTCGACTTCTACTCCTCCGAGCACCACGCCCGGAACGCGGGCCACATCTTCCGCCCCGACGCCGAGAACCCGCTGACCCCCAACTGGAAGCACCTGCCGATCGGTTACCACGGCCGCTCCGGGACGGTCGTGGTGTCGGGCACGGACGTCGTACGGCCGTCCGGCCAGCGGAAGGGTCCCGCCGACCCGGCCCCCGTCTTCGGCCCCTCCGTCCGGCTGGACATCGAGGCCGAGGTCGGCTTCGTCGTCGGTGTCCCCTCAAAGCGGGGCAGGCCGGTCGCGCTGGGCGACTTCCGGGAGCACGTCTTCGGGCTGTGCCTGCTGAACGACTGGTCGGCGCGCGACATCCAGGCCTGGGAGTACGTGCCCCTCGGCCCGTTCCTCGGCAAGTCGTTCGCCACGTCGGTGTCGGCGTGGATCACCCCGCTGGAGGCCCTGGAGGACGCGCGGGTGGCGCCGCCCGAGCGGACCCACCCGCCGCTGCCGTACCTGGACGACTCCGACGAGGAGCCCTGCGGCTACGACCTGCGGATCTCCATCGCGGTCAACGGCCACACGGTGTCCGAGCCGCCCTTCCACACCATGTACTGGACGGCGGCGCAGCAACTGGCCCACATGACCGTGAACGGGGCCTCGCTGCGCACCGGCGACCTGTACGGGTCGGGGACCGTGAGCGGGCCCGAGGAGCGGCAGCGGGGCTCGCTGCTGGAGCTGACCTGGAACGGGCGTGACCCGCTCGAACTACCGGACGGCAAGCGGACGTACCTGGAGGACGGGGACGTGGTGACCCTGTCGGCGTGGGCGCCGGGGGCGGACGGGGCCCGGGTGGGGCTGGGGGAGGTCAGCGGCCGCGTGGTGGCGAGCAGTCGGCGTACCGACTGATCTCGCCGGGCGGCGGCGGCCGCGGTGACGTCACCGGGTCGTACGGCTGACGGCCCGGGTTCGGGGCGCGACGGAGGACGGGGTGGGGGGGCGCGGCGGGAGTTGCGGGAGCAGGGGGCGAAGTGACGCGGAAGCGGGTCGTGTTCGGCGCCGGCGACTGACTCCGGGCCCCGTCGGCGTCATACTGACGCTGACAGCGTGCACCACTCGAACCGCCACCCGGACCATCCCCCGGTCCGCCCTGCCTCCGACCATGAACCGGAGCCCCCGGCATGACCGTCTGCCTGCTCCTGCTGAGCGTCGTCGCCCTGACGGCCGCGGTGCCGGTGCCGCGCGCGCTGACCCGGGCCGAGTGGCCCGAGCGGGATCCCGTGGTCGCGTTGTGGGTGTGGCAGTGCCTGGTCGCCACCGTGCTGCTGTGCTGCCTGACCGCGCTCGTGCTGGGCGCCGCCGGCGTCTTCCACACCGTCCGGGACCGTGTCTTCGCCCCCGCGCCGCCCGCCGTGACCGCCGCGTACGACCTCTCCGCCGCACCGGTCTGGGCCGTCACACTCACCGCGCTGCTCGCCTGCGGGGCCGCGTGGACCACGGCGATGCTCGCCCGCGAACTCTTCGAGGCCCGCCGTCTGCGCGGCCAGACCCGGGCCCACCTGCGTGAACGTGCGCCCGAGCTGCCCGCCGGCCTGCCCGCCGCGCGGGGGCCGATGCTGGTGCTCGAGGACGAGTACCCCGACGCCTGGTGGATGCCGGGGCACCCGTCCCAGCTGGTCGTCACCACCGGCGCCCTCCAGCGTCTCACCGACCACCAGCTGGACGCCGTCCTCACCCACGAGCGCGGCCACGCCCGTGCCCACCACGACTGGCTGCTGCACCTGTCCACCGCCCTCGCCACCGGCTTCCCCCGCGTTCCCCTCTTCGCCCACTTCTGCGACCAGACCCACCGCCTGGTCGAACTGGCCGCCGACGACACGGCGTCCCGCCGCTGCGGTCACCTCACCACCGCCCTCGCCCTGATCGAGCTGAACCAGCACCGCGGTGTCCTCTCCTGCGCCTCCAGCCGCCGCCTCCTCGGCGAACGCGTCGACCGCCTCCTGGAACCCCCGCCGCGGCTGCTGCGCCGACAGCGCGCGCTGACCACGACGGTGGCGGCGCTGGTACCGCTGCTGCCGCTGCTGATCACCTTCGCCCCGGGCCTGTCGGCGTTGTCGTGACCGCCGTGCCGGGGGCCGACGGTCGCGCGGTGAGTGGCGGATCCGCCCCCGGCTTCCAGCGAAGCACCAGCTCAGCGAGGTAATCGGCGGCGCGTCAGATGGCGCAACACTCCGGCAACACGACTTTCCCTACCGTCTCGCTATGGTTCACGGCATGCCACCCACCGATCGCATCCGCGACCATGCCGGTCAAGGCGCCGCGACCACCGTCGCCGCCCACCGCACGCGTCGCCGGCTGCGTGCGGACCAGGCCAGGCAACTCGCCGATCTCCTCCGCCACCAGATCCTCACCGGCGCCCACCCCGACGGCACGCTCCCCCACGAGTCGACCCTCGCCGACGACTACCGCGCCTCCCGCAACACCGTGCGCCAGGCCCTCGACCTGCTGCGCGCCGAGGGACTGGTGGACCGCCTCCCGGGCGTGGGCACGGTGGTCGTCGCCCGGAAGTACCCGCACGGGCTCGACCGCCTGATGGGCCTCGCGGAGACCCTCCGCGAACACGGCCGCGTCACCAACGAGGTCCGCACCATGGGCCCCGCCCCCGCCCCCTCCCCGGTCGCCGAACGCCTTCGCGTCCCCGCCGGCACCGACGTCCTCTACATCGAACGCCTGCGCCGCCTGAACGGCCTCCCCCTCTCCCTCGACCTCACCTACGTCCCGCTCGACATCGGCACCGCCCTGCTCGACTCCGACCTGGAGAACACCGACGTCTTCCGCCTCCTGTAAGCCGTCACCGGCCAGCGCCTCGGCCACGCCGAGATCACGCTGGAGGCGGTGAACGCGGACACCCACTCCGCCACCGTCCTCGAGGCCCCGCGCGGCGCGGCCGTGCTGATGCTGGAACGGCTCACCCACCTCGCGGACGGCCGCCCGGTCGACCTGGAGTTCATCCGGTTCCGCGGCGACCGCATCACCATGGGCGGTCTCCTGCACCGCTCCCTCTGACCCACCCCGCTTCCCAAGAGCGCGACCTTCCTGGAGACAGCCATGCCCTTGGCGCCCCAGCGGGCCGACGTGCCCGTGACCATCGACGAGTCGAAGTGCATCGACGGCTGCACGCTCTGCGTGGACATGTGCCCGCTGGACTCCCTCGCCATCGACGAGAGCAACGGCAAGGCGTACATGCATGTCGACGAGTGCTGGTACTGCGGCCCGTGCGCGGCCCGCTGTCCCACCGGAGCCGTCACGGTCAACATGCCCTACCTGCTCCGGTGAAAGGCCCGAACTCCCATGAAGCGCCCCATGAAACGCACGATCGTCGCCCTGTCCACGGCATCCCTGCTGCTTCCCCTCTCGGCCTGCGGCGGTGCCGCCCGGGCAGGTGACGGCTCCACGGTCACCGTCACCGTCGGCTACCAGTCCAAGACCATCAACACGGTCACCGCGGGCACCCTGCTGCGCTCCCTCGGCTACTTCGAGCGGCAGCTCGACGCCCTCCACGACGGCCACACCTACAAGGTCGACTGGCAGGACTACGCCACCGGCGCCCCCATCACCGCCCAGATGACCGCCGGGAAGATCGACATCGGTTCGATGGGCGACTTCCCGCTGCTGCTGAACGCAGCCCGCGGCAAGCAGCTCGGCCGCCCCACCCACCTGGTGTCCGTCACCGGCTACAACCTCCGTGGCGGCCTCAACACCGTCGTCACCGCGCCGGACTCGAAGCTCACCTCCCTGAAGGACCTGAAGGGCAAGAAGGTCTCCACGAGCGTCGGCTCGGCCGCCGACGGCACCCTCGTACGGGCCCTGCAGCGGGCCGGCATCGACCCGGACAAGGGCGTCTCGAAGCTCAACCAGCAACCGGCGGTAGGCGCCTCGGCCCTGTCGGCGGGCAGTGTCGACGCGCTGTCCCAGTTCGTGGCCTGGCCCGGCCTGCTCGCCTACCAGGGCAAGGCGAAGGCCCTGTACGACGGCGCCCAGCTGAACCTCGCCACCTTCCACGGCGTCACCGCCCGCGAGGACTTCACCAAGGAGCGCCCCGCCGTCCTGGAGGCCTTCCTCAAGGCCCAGGCCGAGGCGACGGACTACCTGGACACCCACCCGGTGGCCGCCGCCGAGAAGGTCGCCAAGGCCACCGGCCTGCCCGCCGAGGTCGTCTACCTCTACAACGGCGCCCATGGCATCGCCACCTTCGACCCCGCCGTCAAACCCCGGCTCGTCTCCGCGCTCGAGCAGGACGTGGCCGTCCTGAAATCCGCGAAGCTGGTCGGGGACGTCGACGTCGACGCGTTCGTCGACGACCGGTACGTGCGAAAGGCCCTCGGCTCCTCCTACGCCGAGCGGCTCGCCGCGACCCCGGCACCGGCCGCGAGCGAGGTGCGGACGAAGGGCTCCGGGAAGACCACGGCCTTCGAGTCCCCGAAGGCACTGCTCGCCTACGTGGCCGGGCACGAGTCCGATGTCCGTGCCGCGTACGTCCCCGACGCCACCACCGGCACCGAGTGGTTCGCCGACAAGGCGGTATGGGTGGCCGACGGCGACGAACTGCTCCCGTTCGTCGCCCCGGCGACCGCCCAGGCCTACGTCGCCGCGCACGCGGGTGCCCGTACGGTCTCGTACGCCGACGCGCTCGGACGGGCCTCGTGAGCCGGCGCCCGCTCGCGCGGTACGCGCTGCGGGCGGCGTCCCTGGCCGCCGCCCTCGGTCTCTGGCAGCTGCTGACCGGCCTGGACATCGACCTGTGGCTGCGTTTCTCGCAGTTCCCCACGGTCACCGACGTGGCCCACGCCTTCGCCGACCGGGCCGTGGGCGGTGACTACTGGACGGATCTCACCGACAGCCTCACCCGGATCCTGCTCGGCTTCGCGCTGGCGGCCGTCCTGGGCGTGGCGACGGGCGTGCTCGTGGCCCGCTCGCGCCTCGCCCAGGACCTGCTCGGCCCGATCCTGGAGGTGGTCCGCCCGGTCCCGGCGATCGCGCTCGTCCCGGTGGCGATCCTGCTGTTCCCCTCCAACGAGCAGGGCATCGTCTTCATCACCTGCACCGCCGCCTTCTTCCCCGTGCTGGTCTCCACCCGGCACGCGGTCCGCGCACTGACCCCCGTGTGGGAGGAGGCGGTACGCACCATGGGCGGCGGCCGGTGGCGGATCCTCGGCTCGGTCGTCCTGCCGGGAGCGCTGCCCGGCATCTTCGGCGGCCTCTCCGTCGGTATCGGCGTCTCGTGGATCTGCGTGATCTCCGCCGAGATGATCTCCGGCCAGTACGGCGTCGGTTACCGCACCTGGCAGGACTACACGGTCGTCGACTACCCGGGCGTGTTCGTCGGCATGGTCACCATCGGCGTGCTCGGCTGGGTCACCTCCACCCTCGTCGAACTGCTGGGCCGCCGGCTGACCCGCTGGCTGCCACGCCCGTCGTACGTCCCCGGCGTACGCGCTCCGCGGCGGGTGCGCGGCGCCACACCACCTGCTCCGATCAGCCCCAGGACCGAGGAGGGCGTCCCCCATGACCAGTTCGTCTGACGTCCGTTCACCGTCCCGCACCGGCACGCGACTCGCCCTGCGCGGCGCCACTCTCGGACGGCCGGGCACCCCCGTGCTGCACCAGGTGGACCTGGACGTCTCCCCCGGCGGCATCCTCACCGTCGTCGGCCCGTCCGGCTGCGGCAAGTCGACACTGCTGCGCACGCTGGCCGGGCTGCTGTCACCCCTCGCCGGGGAGATCGTCCAGGACGGCCGCCCCCTGACGGGCCCCGGCGCCGACCGCGCCCTGGTCTTCCAGGAGGACGCCCTCCTGCCCTGGCGCACCCTGCGCGCGAACGTCGAACTCCCGCTCGCCGTCAAAGGGCTGCCCCGGGCCGAGCGCCGCGCCCGGGCGGAGTCCTGGCTGGCGCGCGTCGGACTCGCCGAGCAGTCAAGGCAGTTGCCGCACCGCGTCTCCGGCGGCCAGCGCCAGCGCGCGCAGCTCGCCCGCGCCCTGGCCGCCGGCCCGCGTGCCGTCCTCATGGACGAACCCTTCGGCGCGCTCGACGCCCAGACCCGCGCCGGCATGCAGGACCTGCTCGTGGACGTGCTGGGCGGCACCGGAGCAACCGTCGTCTTCGTCACCCACGACGTGGACGAGGCGCTGTTCCTCGGCGACCGCGTGGCCCTGCTGAGCTCCGGCCGGCTGACCGCCGTACGCGACGTACCGCGCCCCCGCGACCGTACGGCGCACGACGATCCCGCGCGCGTGGCACTGCGGCGCGACGTCCTGACCTCACTGAGCATCTGAAAGGCATCCCGGTGGACACCCCGGACACCCGCACGGACATCCGTACGGACACCCCCACGGACCCTCCCCTGGAGATCCCCGCCCTCGCCGACGCCGAGGAACTCACCTGCGACGTCCTCGTCATCGGCGGCGGCACCGCCGGCACGATGGCCGCGCTGACCGCCGCCGAGCACGGCGCGAACGTCCTGCTGCTGGAGAAGGCGCACGTCCGGCACTCCGGGGCGCTCGCCATGGGCATGGACGGCGTCAACAACGCGGTCATCCCCGGCCGCGCCGAGCCCGACGACTACGTCGCCGAGATCACCCGCGCCAACGACGGCATCGTCGACCAGTCCACGGTCCGCCAGACCGCCACCCGCGGTTTCGCGATGGTGCAGCGCCTGGAGTCCTACGGGGTGAAGTTCGAGAAGGACGAGCACGGCGAGTACGCCGTCCGCCAGGTCCACCGCTCGGGCTCGTACGTGCTGCCCATGCCGGAGGGCAAGGACGTCAAGAAGGTCCTGTACCGGCAGTTGCGGCGGCGCGAGATGCGGGAGCGGATCCGGATCGAGAACCGGGTGATGCCGGTGCGCGTGCTGACCGCCCGGGGACGTGCCGTGGGCGCGGCCGGCTTCCACACCCGCACCGGTGCGTTCGTCACCGTCCGCGCGGGCGCGGTGATCCTCGCGACCGGCGCCTGCGGCCGCCTCGGCCTGCCCGCCTCCGGCTACCTGTACGGCACGTACGAGAACCCCACCAACGCGGGCGACGGCTACGCGATGGCCTACCACGCGGGCGCCGAACTCACCGGCATCGAGTGCTTCCAGATCAACCCGCTGATCAAGGACTACAACGGCCCCGCCTGCGCCTACGTCGCCAACCCCTTCGGTGGCTACCAGGTCAACCGGCACGGCGAACGCTTCGTCGACTCCGACTACTGGTCCGGCCAGATGATGGCCGAGTTCGCGGCCGAGGTGGCCAGCGACCGGGGGCCCGTGTACCTGAAGCTGAGTCACCTGCCGGAGGAGTCGGTCTCGGCCCTGGAGTCGATCCTGCACTCCACGGAGCGCCCGACCCGTGGCACCTTCCACGCCGGGCGCGGCCACGACTACCGCACGCACGACATCGAGATGCACATCTCCGAGATCGGGCTGTGCGGCGGCCACTCGGCCTCCGGCGTGCGGGTCGACGACCACGCCCGGACCACCGTCCCGCGGCTGTACGCCGCCGGCGACCTGGCGTGCGTGCCGCACAACTACATGATCGGCGCCTTCGTCTTCGGCGACCTGGCCGGCGCGGACGCCTCCCGGTACCGCGCGTACGAGGGGGAGCTTCCGCAGGACCAGTTGCGGGAGGCGCACGAGCTGGTCTACCGCCCGCTGCGCAACCCGGCCGGCCCGCCGCAGCCCCAGGTCGAGTACAAGCTGCGCCGCTTCGTGAACGACTACGTGGCCCCGCCGAAGTCGGGCGCCCGGCTGTCGCTGGCCCTGGAGGCCTTCGAGCGGATGCGCGCGGACATCGCCGCGATGGGTGCCCGTACCCCGCACGAGCTGATGCGGTGCGCGGAGGTCACCTTCATCCGCGACTGCGCGGAGATGGCCGCGCGCGCCTCCCTGGCCCGCACGGAGTCCCGCTGGGGGCTCTACCACGACCGTCTCGACCATCCGGAGCGCGACGACGCCTCCTGGTTCCACCATCTCGATCTGCACAAGTCCCCCTCCGGTGCGATGGAGTTCACGGCCCGTCCCGTGGCTCCCTATCTGGTTCCGGTCGACGAGTTCACTCCGGTCGGCGGCTCTCCCCGGCACCTCGGTGAGGTCCGTGCCGAGGACGTGGCGACGGCCGGGTCCCGGGACGTGGCCCCGGTCGCCACGGGGCCGGCCTCCGCGCCCGCCGCCGGGCCGGTGGACCGCGGTGCGGGCGAGACCGCCTCGCCCCGGCTCCTGGAACTGCTGGAGCTGGCCGAGGAGCAGCCGGAACTCGCCGCGGTCGAGCCCTACCTGGCCGACCGCGACCCTGCCGTGCGGCGGACGGCGGTCTCGGTCCTCACCGAGACGGTGCCGCCCGGCACCGGGCAGGCCCTGGCGGGTGCCCTCACCGACCCCGACGCGGACGTGCGTGCCACCGCCGCGGCCTCCCTGCGCGAGCTCGTCGAGACCCTCCCGCCCGGACCCGCCCTGGGTGCCGCCCTGACCACCGCGGTCGCCGAGCCCGACCCCGTGGTCCGCGCCGCCGCCCTCGACGTGCTGCGCGCCCTGCGCCTGGGTGACGCCGGCCTGTTCGCCGGGTCGCTGGACGATCCCGACATCGCCGTCCGTATCGAAGCCGTGCGGGCGCTCGTCTCGGTCGACGCCGTCGAACCGCTGGCCGGTGCGGCGGCCGACCCGTCGCGGGAGGTCCGGGTCACCGTGGCCAGGGCACTGGCCACCGTCAGCCCGGCGAACCAGACCGCGAGCGCCCTGGAGCTGCTCACCGGTGCCCTGGACCGGCTCACCGAGGATCCCGATCCCCTGGTGCGCGGCGCCGCGCTCGGCGCGCTGGCCACCGTCGGCTGCCCGGCCCCGCTCGCCGCCCGGGCCGCGGCCGCGCTGGCCGACCCGGCGTGGCAGGTCCGGGCGGGCGCGGCGACCGCCCTCGGCTCCGCCGGCTCCGGTGTGTCGGTCCCGGCCCTGGCCAAGGCGCTCGCCGACCCCAATGCCGACGTGCGCAAGGCGGCGGTGCTCGCCCTGACCCGGCACAACGGCACGGGGGAGGCCCGGGCGGCCCTCGCCACGGTCACGTCGGACGCGGACGCGGACGTCAGGGCGTACGCGGCGCGGGCGCTGTGACGCGCCGCCGCGGCTATATCCAGTCGGGCTCCGGCTCCTCGTCCGGCGACGGCCAGTCGTCGTCCGTGGCGGCCGGAGCGGGGGCGCCGGAGGCCGGGCCGCCCTCGGCCGGGCCGCCCTCGCCCGGAGCGGCCAGGGAGGACAGCACTTCGAGGACGCCCTCTCCGTACGTCGCCAGCTTCTTCTCGCCCACTCCGCCGACGGTGCCCAGCTGAGCCACCGAGGCCGGCCAGACCGTGACGATCTCCCGCAGTGTGGCGTCGTGGAAGATGACGTACGCCGGAACACCCTGTTCGCGCGCCTGCTCGGCACGCCAGGCGCGCAGGGCCTCGAAGGCGGGCAGCAGCTCCTCTGGCAGCTCGGCCGTGGCCGTCCTGGCCTTGCGGTCGCCCCGGCCGGAGGAGCCCGGGGAACCGGAGGCCGACGCCGACCGGGAGGTCACCGGCTTCTTCGGTTCCTTGCGCAGCGGCACCTCCCGCTCCCGCCGCAGCACCGCCCCGCTCGCCTCGGTGAGCACCAGCGTGCCGTACTCCCCCTCGACCGCGAGCAGCCCCTGTGCCAGCAGCTGCCGGATGACGCCCCGCCACTCGCCCTCGGCCAGGTCCTCGCCGATGCCGAAGACGGACAGCTGGTCGTGGTCGAACTGGATGACCTTGCCGGTGCGCTTGCCGAGCAGGATGTCCACGATCTGCACCGCGCCGAACTTCTGTCCGCGCTCCCGCTGCAGCCGCACCACCGTGGACAGCACCTTCTGCGCGGCGACCGTGCCGTCCCAGGTCTCCGGAGGCGTGAGGCAGGTGTCGCAGTTTCCGCAGCCCGCCGGGTCGGGGTCCTGGCCGAAGTAGGCGAGCAGCTGGCCTCGGCGGCACCGGACCGTCTCGCACAAGGCGAGCATCGAGTCCAGGTGGGCGGCGGCCCGGCGGCGGAACGCCTCGTCGCCCTCGCCGGACTGGATCAGCTTGCGCTGCTGTATGACGTCGTTGAGGCCGTAGGCCATCCAGGCCGTCGACGGCAGGCCGTCCCGTCCAGCCCGGCCGGTCTCCTGGTAGTAGCCCTCGATCGACTTGGGCAGGTCGAGGTGGGCGACGAAGCGCACGTCCGGCTTGTCGATGCCCATCCCGAACGCGATGGTGGCGACCACGACCAGGCCGTCCTCGCGCAGGAACCGGGACTGGTGCGCGGCGCGCGTGCCCGCGTCCAGGCCCGCGTGGTAGGGCACCGCCTCGATGCCGTTGTGGGTGAGGAACTCCGCGGTCTTCTCCACCGAGTTCCGCGAGAGGCAGTACACGATGCCCGCGTCACCCGCGTGCTCCTCGCGCAGGAAGGCGAGCAGCTGCTTCTTCGGGTCCGCCTTCGGCACGATCCGGTACTGGATGTTGGGCCGGTCGAAGCTCGCCACGAAGTGCCGGGCCGCCGGCATGTTCAGCCGCTGGGTGATCTCCTGGTGGGTGGCGTGGGTGGCCGTCGCCGTCAGCGCGATCCGCGGGACGTCCGGCCAGCGCTCGCCCAGGAGGGAGAGGGCCAGGTAGTCGGGCCGGAAGTCGTGGCCCCACTGGGAGACGCAGTGCGCCTCGTCGATGGCGAAGACCGAGATCTTGCCCCGCGAGAGCAGGTCGAGCGTGGATTCCAGGCGCAGCCGCTCCGGCGCCAGGTACAGCAGGTCCAGCTCGCCGGCCAGGAACTCCGCCTCGACCACGCGCCGCTCGTCGAAGTCCTGCGTGGAGTTGACGAACCCGGCGTTCACACCGAGCGCGCGCAGCGCGTCCACCTGGTCCTGCATGAGCGCGATGAGCGGCGAGACCACGATGCCCGTACCCGGTCTGACCAGGGCCGGGATCTGGTAGCACAGTGATTTGCCGCCGCCGGTCGGCATCAGGACGACGGCGTCACCGCCCGCCACCACGTGCTCGATGACCGCTTCCTGCTCGCCGCGGAAGGCCTCGTATCCGAAGACCCGGTGCAGCGTGGCCAGCGTCTCGCTGTCCGTCGTCCCTGGCATCTCGCCGATCCCGCCCGTCCCGCGCATCGTCGTGTCCCCCGTACGTCGTCTTACGACCACTGCGTCCACGATAGGGCTCCGCACCGACAGGAGCGGAGTTGTCCACAGGTCGCCCGAGGCGCCGCACGTCAAGGACACGATCGTCGTTCACACGTTCGCGGGAGACTTGCCCGTTTCCGCCCGATAGTCTGAACGCACCGGCGAGACTCCGTCCCATGGGAGCACTGATGAGCGTCGCACCGAAGGCGTCCGCGTCCAGCTGGCCGATGCCGCCGGAGGGCGGCTGGACCGCCGACGACCTGGACCGGCTTCCGAATCTTCCTCCGCACACGGAATTGATCGACGGGAGCCTGGTCTTCGTGAGTCCGCAGACCATCTTTCACACACGCGCTGTCGACTTCTTCAATTGGCAGCTTCAGTCCTTGGCCCCCGCTGATCTTGAGGTGTTCCGCGAGTTCACCATCGACATCGACCGCCAGAACCGCCCCGAGCCGGATGTGGTGGTCGTACGCGAAGACGTCGTGGAGGACGGGGGGCAGACCCGGTTCCCCGCAGAGGCCGTCCTCCTCGCCATCGAGGTCGTCTCCGAGGACTCCGTCTCGCGCGACCGCGAGACCAAGCCGCTGAAGTACGCCCGAGCGAGGATCCCGCACTACTGGCGGGTCGAGAACGAGAACGGCCGCGCCACGGTGCACACCTTCGAGCTGGAGCCCACCACCGGCACGTACGCCAGCACCGGCATCTTCCGCCAGCGGCTGAAGACGGACTTCCCCTTCCCCGTGGACCTGGACCTCACCGGGATCAGGACGCGCCGCACCCCGCAGCAGTAGCGCCGGCCGGCGCAGACGACGGCCCGGTACCCCGACGCGGGTACCGGGCCGTCGTACGTGACAGGACCGGCGGCTCAGCGCACGAACACCCCCGCCTGGCTCGCCAGGTCCAGGAAGTACTGCGGCGCCACACCGAGCACCAGCGTGACCGCCACGCCCACGCCGATCGCCGCCATGGTCAGCGGGGACGGTACGGCGACGGTCGGGCCCTCGGGGCTGGGCTCGCTGAAGAACATCAGCACGATCACCCGGATGTAGAAGAACGCCGCGATGGCCGAGGAGATCACACCGACCACGACCAGCGGGGCCGCCCCGCCCTCCGCCGCCGCCTTGAACACGGCGAACTTCCCGGCGAACCCGGAGGTCAGCGGAATGCCCGCGAAGGCCAGCAGGAACACCGCGAACACGGCGGCCACCAGCGGTGACCGGCGGCCGAGCCCCGCCCACTTGGACAGGTGCGTCGCCTCGCCGCCGGCATCGCGCACCAGGGTCACCACGGCGAACGCGCCGATCGTCACGAACGAGTACGCGGCCAGGTAGAACAGGACGGACGAGACGCCGTCCTTCGAGGTCGCGATGACACCCGCGAGGATGAATCCGGCGTGCGCGATGGACGAGTACGCCAGCAGCCGTTTGATGTCGGTCTGGGTGATGGCGACGATCGCGCCGCCCAGCATGGTGATGATCGCGACGGCCCACATGACCGGCCGCCAGTCCCAGCGCATGCCGGGCAGCACGACGTACAGCAGCCGGAGCAGCGCGCCGAAGGCCGCCACCTTGGTCGCCGCCGCCATGAAGCCGGTCACCGGGGTCGGGGCGCCCTGGTAGACGTCCGGCGTCCACATGTGGAAGGGGATCGCGCCGACCTTGAAGAGCAGGCCCATCACCACCATCGCGGCGCCGATCAGCAGCAGCGCGTCGTTGCCCATGGTGTTGGCGAGCGCCGGGTCGACGCCGGTGACCGTGCCGTCGACGACCTGCGCGATCGTCGCGTAGGACACCGAGCCCGCGTAGCCGTACAGCAGCGCGATGCCGAACAGCGTGAACGCCGAGGCGAACGCGCCGAGCAGGAAGTACTTGACGGCCGCCTCCTGCGACATCAGCCGCTTGCGGCGGGCGAGCGCGCACATCAGGTACAGCGGCAGCGAGAAGACCTCCAGGGCCACGAAGAGCGTCAGCAGGTCGTTGGCCGAGGGGAACACCAGCATCCCGGCGACCGCGAAGAGCAGCAGCGGGAAGACCTCGGTGGTGGTGAAACCGGCCTTGACGGCGGCCTTCTCGCTGTCACTGCCCGGCACGGAGGCGGCCTGCGCCGCGAAGGAGTCCACCCGGTTGCCGTGCGCCGCCGGGTCGAGCCGCCGTTCGGCGAAGGTGAACAGGCCGACCAGGCCGGCCAGCAGGATCGTGCCCTGCAGGAACAGCGACGGTCCGTCGACCGCGATCGCGCCCATGGCCGCGATGTGCGCCTTGGTGGTGCCGTAGCCGTCGGCCGCGAGGGCGACGACCGCGGCGAAGGCGGCGGCCAGTGCGACCGCTGACACGAACACCTGTGCGTAGTAACGGGACTTGCGGGGGACGAACGCCTCGATCAGCACCCCGATGAGCGCCGCGCCGACGACGATCAGGGTCGGTGACAGCTGTCCGTATTCGATCTTCGGCGCGTCGATCTTCGAGATCGGGTCGGCCGCGGTTGTCCACAGGCTGTGGACGGCTGCTGCGCTCACTTGGCCGCCTCCACCTCGGGCTTGGGGTCCTTCTTGTGTACGTCGGACATGGTCTGCTTGACCGCCGGGTTGACGATGTCCGTGACGGGCTTCGGGTAGACGCCCAGGAAGATCAGCAGCACGATCAGCGGGGCCACGACCACCAGCTCACGCACGCGGAGGTCGGGCATCGCGGAGACCTGCGGTTTCACCGGGCCCGTCATCGTCCGCTGGTAGAGGACGAGCGTGTAGAGCGCGGCGAGGACGATGCCGAAGGTGGCGATGATCCCGATCACCGGATAGCGCGTGAACGTGCCGACCAGCACCAGGAACTCACTCACGAAGGGCGCGAGCCCCGGCAGCGACAGGGTGGCCAGGCCGCCGATCAGGAACGTGCCGGCGAGCACCGGGGCGACCTTCTGCACCCCGCCGTAGTCCGCGATGAGCCGCGAACCGCGCCGGGAGATCAGGAAGCCCGCGACCAGCATCAGCACGGCCGTGGAGATGCCGTGGTTGACCATGTACAGCGTCGCCCCGGACTGGCCCTGGCTGGTCATCGCGAAGATGCCCATGATGATGAAGCCGAAGTGCGAGATCGAGGCGTAGGCCACCAGCCGCTTGATGTCCCGCTGGCCGACCGCCAGCAGCGCCCCGTAGACGATGCTGATCAGCGCCAGTACGAGGATGACGGGTGTCGCCCACTTGCTCGCCTCCGGGAACAGCTGGAGGCAGAAGCGGAGCATCGCGAAGGTGCCCACCTTGTCGACGACCGCCGTGATGAGCACGGCGACCGGGGCGGTGGCCTCCCCCATGGCGTTGGGCAGCCAGGTGTGCAGCGGCCACAGCGGCGCCTTCACCGCGAAGGCGAAGAAGAAGCCCAGGAACAGCCAGCGCTCGGTGCTCGTCGCCATGTGCAGCGAACCGCCCGCCCGGGCCTGGGCGATCTCCGTGAGCGAGAAGCTCCCGGCGACCACGTACAGGCCGATCACCGCGGCCAGCATGATCAGACCGCCGACCAGGTTGTAGAGCAGGAACTTCACCGCCGCGTAGGACCGCTGGGTCGACGCCGCCTCCTCCCCGTGCTCGTGGGCATGGTCCCCGAAGCCGCCGATGAGGAAGTACATCGGGATCAGCATGGCTTCGAAGAAGATGTAGAAGACGAAGACGTCGGTGGCCTCGAAGGAGATGATCACCATCGCCTCGACGGCCAGGATCAGCGCGAAGAAGCCCTGGGTGGGCCGCCAGCGGCGGCTGCCGGTCTCCAGCGGGTCGGCGTCGTGCCACCCCGCGAGGACGATGAACGGGATCAGCAGGGCGGTCAGCGCGACGAGCGCCACCGCGATGCCGTCGACGCCGAGCTCGTACCTGACCCCGAAGTCCGCGATCCAGGCGTGGGACTCGGTGAGCTGGAAGCGGGGGCCGCCCGGGTCGAAGCGGACCAGGACGACGACCGCCAGGGCGAGCGTGGCGAGCGAGAACAGCAGCGCGAGCCACTTGGCGGCGGTACGCCGCGCGGCCGGTACGGCGGCCGTGGCGACCGCACCGACGGCCGGGAGCGCCGCCGTCGCTGTCAGCAGAGGAAAGGACATCGGTATCAGACCGCCCTCATCAGCAGGGTCGCGGCGACCAGGAGTGCCGCGCCGCCGAACATCGAGACCGCGTAGGAGCGCGCGAAGCCGTTCTGCAGCCGGCGCAGCCGTCCGGACAGGCCCCCGAAGGAGGCCGCGGTGCCGTTGACGACCCCGTCGACCAGGGTGTGGTCGACGTACACCAGGGAGCGCGTGAGGTGCTCGCCGCCGCGCACCAGGACCACGTGGTTGAAGTCGTCCTGGAGCAGGTCGCGCCGGGCGGCGCGGGTGAGCAGCGACCCGCGCGGGGCGACGGCCGGGACGGGCTTGCGCCCGTACTGGGCCCAGGCGATGCCCACGCCGATGACGAGGCACACCATGGTGGCGCCGGTGACCGTCCAGGCACTGACCGGCGAGTTGCCCTCGCTGTGCCCGGTGACCGGCTCCAGCCAGTGCAGGAAGCGGTCGCCGAGGTGGAAGAAGAAGCCGCCGAAGACCGACCCGACGGCCAGCACGATCATCGGGATCGTCATGACCTTGGGCGACTCGTGCGGGTGCGGCTCGGCGTGCTCACCGTGGTGTTCGGCCGCGGGCTCGGCGCTCGGTGCCTCGGGAGAACGAGTGGGCTGGTCGCGCCAGCGCTCCTCCCCGAAGAACGTCATCAGCATCACGCGGGTCATGTAGAACGCGGTGATGGCCGCGCCCAGCAGGGCCACGCCGCCGAGGATCCACCCCTGGGTGCCGCCCTTGGCGAAGGCCGCCTCGATGATGGCGTCCTTGGAGTAGAAGCCCGACAGGAACGGGAAGCCGATGATGGCGAGGTAGCCGAGCCCGAAGGTGACGAAGGTGACCGGCATGTACGTGCGCAGGCCGCCGTACTTGCGCATGTCGACCTCGTCGTTCATGCCGTGCATGACCGAACCGGCGCCGAGGAACAGACCGGCCTTGAAGAAGCCGTGCGTCACCAGGTGCATGATCGCGAAGACGTAGCCGATGGGGCCGAGACCCGCCGCCAGCACCATGTAGCCGATCTGCGACATGGTCGAGCCGGCCAGCGCCTTCTTGATGTCGTCCTTCGCGCAACCGACGATCGCACCGAACAGGAGCGTGACCGCGCCGACCACGGTCACCACGAGCTGCGCGTCGGGCGCGGCGTTGAAGATGGCCGCGGAGCGGACGATCAGGTAGACGCCCGCGGTCACCATCGTCGCGGCGTGGATGAGGGCGGAGACCGGGGTCGGGCCCTCCATCGCGTCCCCGAGCCAGGACTGCAGCGGCACCTGGGCGGACTTGCCGCAGGCGGCGAGCAGGAGCATCAGGCCGATGGCGGTGAGCCTGCCCTCGGAGGCGCCGCCGACGTGGCTGAAGACCGGGCCGAAGGCGAAGGACCCGAAGGTCGTGAACATCAGCATGATCGCGATCGACAGGCCCATGTCGCCGACGCGGTTGACCAGGAAGGCCTTCTTCGCCGCGGTCGCCGCGCTGGGCTTGTGCTGCCAGAAGCCGATCAGCAGGTAGGAGGCGAGACCGACGCCCTCCCAGCCGACGTACAGCAGCAGGTAGTTGTCGGCGAGGACCAGCAGGAGCATCGCCGCGAGGAACAGGTTCAGGTAGCCGAAGAAGCGGCGGCGGCGCTCGTCGTGCTCCATGTACCCGACGGAGTACAGGTGGATCAGCGAGCCGACGCCGGTGATCAGCAGGACGAACGTCATCGACAGCTGGTCCAGGCGGAAGGTGACGTCCGCCTGGAAGTTCCCGACCGAGATCCACGTGTACAGGTGCTGGATCAGGGTGCGGTGTTCGGCGTCCTTGCCGAGCAGGTCGGCGAAGAGGATCAGGCCGAACACGAAGGAGACGGCCGACAGGAGCGTGCCGATCCAGTGGCCGACGGCGTCCAGCCGCCGGCCGCCGACCAGCAGGACGGCCGCTCCGAGCAGGGGCGCCGCGATCAGCAGCGCGATCAGGTTCTCCACGATTCTCCCGACCCCTTACAGCTTCATCAGGCTGGCGTCGTCGACCGAGGCCGAGTGGCGGGTGCGGAACAGCGACACGATGATCGCCAGACCGACGACGACCTCGGCGGCGGCCACGACCATCGTGAAGAAGGCGATGATCTGGCCGTCGAGGTTGCCGTGCATCCGGGAGAAGACGACGAACGCGAGATTGCAGGCGTTGAGCATCAGCTCGATGCACATGAACACGACGATCGCGTTGCGCCGGACGAGGACGCCGGTCGCGCCGATCGTGAACAGCAGTGCCGCGAGATACAGGTAGTTGACGGGGTTCACTTCGACGCCTCCTCGGCCCGCTTGAAGTTCGCCGGCTCGATCGGCGTGCGCTCCAGGCGCTCCTCCGCGCGCTGTTCCAGGGCCCGCAGGTCGTTGAGGGCCTCCGTCGACACGTCACGGATCTGGCCGCGCGCGCGCAGCGTCTTGCTGACCGTGAGCTCGGACGGGGTGCCGTCGGGCAGCAGGCCCGCGATGTCGACGGCGTTGTGCCGGGCGTACACGCCGGGCGCCGGCAGCGGCGGCACGTGCGTGCCCTGGCGGACGCGCTGTTCCGACAGCTCGCGCTGCGTCTTGGCGCGTTCGGTCCGCTCGCGGTGGGTGAGCACCATGGCCCCGACGGCTGCCGTGATGAGCAGGGCGCCGGTGATTTCGAAGGCGAACACGTACGTGGTGAAGATGAGGGACGCCAGGCCCTGCACGTTGCCGTGCGCGTTCGCCTGGCCGGTGCCGTCGAACTCCTTCAGGGAGGCGTTCCCGATGCCCGCGAGCAGCAGGACACCGAAGCCGACCCCGCACAGCAGGGCCAGCCAGCGCTGGCCCTTGATGGTCTCCTTCAGCGAGTCCGCGGCCGTGACGCCGACGAGCATCACCACGAACAGGAACAGCATCATGATCGCGCCGGTGTAGACGACGATCTGGACGATCCCCAGGAAGTAGGCGCCGTTGGCGAGGTAGAACACCGCCAGGACGATCATGGTGCCGGCGAGACAGAGCGCGCTGTGCACGGACTTCTTCATGAAGACGGTGCACAGGGCGCCGAGCACGGCGACGGTGCCGAGGACCCAGAACTGGAAGGCCTCTCCGGTGGAGGTGGAGTAGGCGGCGAGCTGCGCGGTCATCGGCCGGTCACCTTCCCCGAGGCGGGTTCGTCCGCGCCGAAGGCCGAGGCGGCCTCCTGCGGCACCTCGCCCTTGGAGCGGGCCACCTGCCGTACGGTCCCGGGCGCGGCCTCGGTGACCAGGCCCCGGTAGTAGTCCTGCTCGTCCATGCCCGGGTAGATGGCGTGCGGGGAGTCGACCATGCCCTCCTCGAGTCCGGCGAGCAGTTGCTCCTTGGTGTAGATGAGGTTGGCGCGGCTGCTGTCGGCCAGCTCGAACTCGTTGGTCATCGTCAGCGCGCGCGTGGGGCACGCCTCGATGCACAGGCCGCACAGGATGCAGCGGGCGTAGTTGATCTGGTAGACGCGGCCGTACCGCTCGCCCGGCGAGTAGCGTTCCTCGTCGGTGTTGTCGGCGCCCTCGACGTAGATGGCGTCGGCGGGGCAGGCCCAGGCGCACAGTTCGCAGCCGACGCACTTCTCCAGGCCGTCCGGATGGCGGTTGAGCTGGTGCCGTCCGTGGAACCGCGGGGCCGTGGTCTTCTTCTGCTCCGGGTACTGCTCGGTCAGCCGCTTCTTGAACATGGCCTTGAAGGTCACGCCGAAGCCGGCCACCGGGTTCTGGAAGCCGGGCTTCGTCTGCCCGGCCTCCTGGGGCTCCTCAGCCATCGGACGCCTCCTTTCCATCCGTAGATCCGTCACTGACAGTGTCCGGCCCACCACTGACAACCAGCTCCCCCTCGCGGCGCGAGCGGCGCCGGGGCACCGGCGGCAGCTCCTGCCCGGGCAGCGGCGGCACGGGGAATCCGCCGGCCATCGGGTCGAACGCGGCCGGCTGGGGGGCGGACGGTTCGGCCGCCTTGGCCTTGTCGCGGAAGATGTCGGCGACGAAGGACAGCAGGAGCAGGGCCAGGACGGCGCCGCCGACGTAGAGGGCGATGTCGGCGAAGTCGTAGTTCTCGTTCCTGAGGGTCCGCACGGTCGCGACGAGCATCAGCCACGTCACGGAGACCGGGATGAGCACCTTCCAGCCGAGCTTCATCAGCTGGTCGTAGCGGACGCGCGGGAGCGTGCCGCGCAGCCAGATGAAGAAGAACAGCAGCAGCTGGACCTTGATCACGAACCAGAGCATCGGCCACCAGCCGTGGTTCGCGCCCTCCCAGAAGGTGCTGACCGGCCAGGGGGCGCGCCAGCCGCCGAGGAACAGGGTGGTCGACACGGCCGAGACCGTCACCATGTTGACGTACTCGGCGAGCATGAACATCGCGAACTTGATCGACGAGTACTCGGTGTTGAAGCCGCCGACCAGGTCGCCCTCGGACTCCGGCATGTCGAAGGGGGCGCGGTTGGTCTCGCCCACCATGGTGACGATGTAGATGATGAAGGAGACCGGCAGCAGCAGGACGTACCAGCGGTCGTGCTGCTGTTCGACGATCGTCGACGTCGACATCGAACCCGAGTAGAGGAACACCGAGGCGAACGCCGCGCCCATGGCGATCTCGTAGGAGATCATCTGCGCGCAGGAGCGCAGGCCGCCGAGGAGCGGATAGGTGGAGCCGGAACTCCAGCCCGCCAGCACGATGCCGTAGATGCCGACCGAGGCGACCGCGAGGATGTAGAGCATCGCGATCGGCAGGTCGGTGAGCTGCATCGTGGTGCGGTGCCCGAAGATCGAGATCTCGTTGCCGGCCGGTCCGAAGGGGATCACCGCGATCGCCATGAAGGCCGGGATGGCCGCGACGATCGGCGCGAGGACGTACACCACCTTGTCCGCGCGCTTGACGATGACGTCTTCCTTCAGCATCAGCTTGATGCCGTCGGCGAGCGACTGGAGCATGCCCCAGGGGCCGTGCCGGTTGGGGCCGATGCGCAGCTGCATCCAGGCGACGACCTTGCGCTCCCACACGATGGAGAACAGCACGGTCACCATCAGGAAGGCGAAGCAGAAGACGGCCTTGACGACGACCAGCCACCAGGGGTCGCGGCCGAACATCGAGAGGTCTTCAGCGGCGAGGTACGGGCTCATGCCTCCACCTCCTTGGGGGCCTGTTCGGCGAGTGCCGCCGGGCCGATGCGGACGAGGGTGCCGGGCTGTGCCCCGGTGTCGGAGGCGACGCCGCCGCCGACGGAGTTCAGCGGGAGCCAGACCACCCGGTCGGGCATCTCGGTGACCTGGAGCGGGAGTTCCACGGTCCCGGCGGGGCCGGTCACCGCGAGGGCGTCGCCGTCCTTGACGCCCGCCTCGGCGGCCGTCGCGGCGGACAGGCGCGCGCGTGCCGCGTGCCGGGTTCCGGCGAGCGCCTCGTCGCCCTCCTGGAGCACGCCCTGGTCGAGCAGCAGCCGGTGCCCGGCGAGCACGGCCTCCCCGGCGGCGGGACGCGGCAGCACACCCGCCGTTCCCAGCGGCGCGGAGGCCCGCGGTCCGTCCCAGGCGCCGAGCCGGTCCAGTTCCGCGCGCGTGGTCCGCAGGTCCGGCAGGCCGAGGTGGACGTCCATGGCGTCGGCCAGCATCTGCAGCACCCGCGCGTCGGACGGTGCCAGGCGACGGGTCATCTGGTCCGGCTTGAGCGCGGCCTCGAAGGAGCGGACCCTGCCCTCCCAGTTGAGGAAGGCGCCCGCCTTCTCGGCGACCGCGGCGACCGGCAGGACGACGTCGGCGTGCGCGGTGACCTCGCTGGGCCGCAGCTCCAGCGACACCACGAAACCGGCCTCCTGCAGCGCCTCACGCGCACGCGCCGGATCCGGCAGGTCGGCGACCTCCACACCGGCGACCAGCAGGGCCTGGAGTTCACCGCCGGCGGCGGCCTCGATGATCTGGGCGGTGTCGCGGCCGTAGCGGTGCGGGAGTTCGGCCAGCCCCCAGACGGCGGCGACCTCCTCACGCGCGCGCGGGTCGGTAGCCGGACGCCCGCCCGGCAGCAGCGACGGCAGCGCACCCGCCTCGATCGCGCCGCGCTCCCCCGCCCGCCGCGGGATCCACACCAGCCGCGCTCCGGTCGCGGACGCGGCGCGTACGGCGGCGGTGAGGCCACCGGCGACCGAGGCCAGCCGCTCACCGACGACGATCACCGCGCCCTCGGTGCGCAGCGCCTCGCCGGCCAGCATCCCGGCGTCCTCGAGGCCGACACCGCCGGCGAGGGCGTCCAGCCACTCGGGCTCGGTGCCGGGAGCGGCCGGCAGCAGGGTGCCACCCGCCTTCTCCAGGCCGCGCGTGGCGTGCGTGGCCAGCGAGAACACCTTCTGCTTGCGCTTGCGCCAGGCCTTGCGCAGCCGCAGGAAGACGCCGGGCGCCTCCTCCTCGGACTCGAACCCGACCAGCAGGACGGCGGGCGCCTTCTCGAGGGAGGCGTAGGTCACGCCCGTACCTCCCCCGGACTCCGTCCGGGGGGACCCCCAGAGGTCATGGCCGCGCCCCGCCACCCGGGCCGCCAGGAAGTCGGCCTCCTCGCCGCTGTGCACGCGCGCGCGGAAGTCGATGTCGTTGGTGCCGAGGGCCACGCGGGCGAACTTGCTGTACGCGTAGGCGTCCTCGACGGTGAGGCGTCCGCCGGTGAGGACACCGGTCCGGCCGCGCGAGGCCAGCAGGCCCTGGGCGGCGATCTGCAGCGCCTCCGGCCAGGAGGCCGGTGCCAGCTCGCCCTCGGCGTTTCGCACCAGCGGCGTGTCGAGCCGGTCCTTGACCTGCGCGTACCGGAACGCGAAGCGTCCCTTGTCGCAGATCCACTCCTCGTTGACCTCGGGGTCGTCGGCGGCGAGCCGCCGCATGACCTTGCCGCGCCGGTGGTCGGTACGGGTCGCGCAGCCGCCCGAGCAGTGCTCGCAGACCGACGGCGACGAGATCAGGTCGAACGGGCGGGAGCGGAAGCGGTAGGCCGCCGAGGTGAGCGCGCCGACCGGGCAGATCTGGATGGTGTTGCCGGAGAAGTACGACTCGAACGGGTCGCCCTCGCCGGTGCCGACCTGCTGGAGCGCGCCCCGCTCGATCAGCTCGATCATCGGGTCGCCCGCGACCTGGTGGGAGAACCGGGTGCAGCGGGCGCACAGCACGCACCGCTCGCGGTCGAGCAGTACCTGTGTGGAGATCGGGACCGGCTTCTCGTAGGTCCGCTTCCTGCCGCCGAAGCGGGACTCGGCGTTGCCGTGCGACATGGCCTGGTTCTGCAGCGGGCACTCGCCGCCCTTGTCGCAGACCGGGCAGTCCAGCGGGTGGTTGATGAGCAGCAGCTCCATCACACCGTGCTGGGCCTTCTCGGCGACGGGTGAGGTGAGGTGGGTCTTCACCACCATCCCGTCGGTGCACGTGATCGTGCAGGACGCCATCGGCTTGCGCTGGCCCTCGACCTCGACGATGCACTGGCGGCAGGCGCCGGCCGGGTCGAGCAGGGGGTGGTCGCAGAAGCGGGGGATCTCGATGCCGAGCTGTTCGGCGGCCCGGATGACCAGGGTGCCCTTGGGGACGCTGATCTCGATGCCGTCGATCGTCAGCGTGACGAGGTCTTCCGGCGGGACCGCCGCCTGTCCCCCGCCCGTGGGAGAACTGGTGGTCACGGTCATGCGTTCACCTCCGGGCGGTCCGCCCAGGCCGTCGACTTGGCCGGGTCGAAGGGACAGCCCCGGCCCGTGATGTGCTGCTCGTACTCCTCGCGGAAGTACTTGAGCGAGGAGAAGATCGGCGAGGCGGCGCCGTCGCCGAGGGCGCAGAAGGACTTGCCGTTGATGTTGTCGGCGATGTCGGCGAGCTTGTCGAGGTCGGACGTGACGCCCTTGCCGGCCTCGATGTCCCGCAGCAACTGCACCAGCCAGTACGTTCCCTCGCGGCAGGGCGTGCACTTGCCGCAGGACTCGTGGGCGTAGAACTCGGTCCAGCGGGTCACGGCCCGCACGACGCAGGTGGTCTCGTCGAAGCACTGCAGTGCCTTGGTGCCGAGCATGGATCCCGCGGCGCCCACTCCTTCGTAGTCGAGCGGGACGTCGAGGTGCTCGTCGGTGAACATCGGCGTCGAGGAGCCGCCGGGAGTCCAGAACTTCAGCCGGTGCCCGGGGCGCATCCCGCCGCTCATGTCGAGGAGCTGACGGAGTGTGATGCCGAGCGGGGCCTCGTACTGGCCGGGGCTGGCGACGTGGCCGCTGAGCGAGTAGAGCGTGAAGCCCGGGGACTTCTCGCTGCCCATCGACCTGAACCATTCCTTGCCGTTGTTCAGGATGGCGGGAACCGACGCGATCGACTCGACGTTGTTCACCACAGTGGGGCACGCGTAGAGGCCCTCGACGGCAGGGAAGGGGGGACGCAGCCGCGGTTGACCACGGCGGCCTTCGAGCGAGTCGAGCAGTGCGGTCTCCTCACCGCAGATGTACGCGCCGGCACCGGCGTGCACGGTGAGCTGGAGGTCGAGTCCGCTGCCCAGGATGTTCTCGCCGAGGTAGCCCGCCGCGTAGGCCTCGCGCACGGCCTCGTGCAACCGCCGCAGGACGGGGACGACCTCGCCCCGCAGATAGATGAAGGCATGCGACGACCTGATGGCGTAACACGCGATGACGATGCCCTCGATGAGGCTGTGCGGATTGGCGAACAGGAGCGGGATGTCCTTGCAGGTCCCGGGCTCCGACTCGTCGGCGTTGACAACCAGATAGTGCGGTTTTCCATCTCCCTGCGGAATGAACTGCCACTTCATTCCCGTCGGGAACCCCGCGCCGCCCCGTCCGCGCAGACCGGACTCCTTGACGTACGCGATCAGGTCGTCCGGTGACATGGCGAGGGCCTTGCGGAGCCCCTCGTACCCCTCGTGCCTCCGGTAGACGTCCAGCGTCCAGGACCTGTCCTCGTCCCAGAATGCCGACAGCACGGGTGCGAGCAGCTTCTCCGGGCTGGTGTCCTTGAGTTCGGCGGCCACGCTCATCACTCACCCTCCTCGGCGGTAGGCCCTGCCGGGTGGGAGGGGTCTGAGGCCGATGTCTCCTGCGGCGCGTCGTGCGAACTGAGGTGTTCGGCCGGCGACGGCTCGTTCGCCGCCCGGTCCTGCGGTTCGTCGTGCGGTCCGCCGTCCCGCGGATGCACCACCCGCGCGGGTGCGGCCTCTCCCCTCGCCAGGCGGAGGCCCACCAGCGAAGCGGGTCCCGCGCCGCCGCTCTCCTCGACGGCCCCTGGCCGCTCGTCGGGGAAGCCGGCCAGGATCCGGGCGGTCTCCTTGAAGGTGCACAGGCGGGCCCCGCGGGTGGGCTCGACGGGCCGTCCCGCGCGCAGGTCGTCGACCAGGCGGGTGGCGCTGGCCGGGGTCTGGTTGTCGAAGAACTCCCAGTTCACCATCACGACCGGCGCGTAGTCGCAGGCCGCGTTGCACTCGATGTGCTCCAGCGTGATCTTGCCGTCGTCGGTGGTCCCGCCGTTCGGGACGCCCAGGTGCTCCTGGAGCTCCTCGAAGATCGCGTCGCCGCCCATGACCGCGCACAGGGTGTTGGTGCAGACACCGACCTGGTAGTCACCGGACGGCCCCCGCCGGTACATGGTGTAGAAGGTGGCGACCGCGGTGACTTCCGCCGTGGTCAGCTCCAGCATGTCCGCGCAGAACCGCATCCCGGTGCGCGTGACGTGGCCCTCCTCCGACTGCACCAGGTGCAGCAGCGGCAGCAGGGCCGATCGGGAGTCGGGGTAGCGGGCGATGATCTCGCGCGCGTCCGCCTCCAGCCGGGCCCGGACATCGTCCGGGTAGCCGGGCGCCGGCAGCTCGGGCATGCCGAGGCTGACGCCCCGCTCCGAAGAAGAGGTGGTCACCGGTCGACGCCTCCCATCACGGGGTCGATGGACGCGACGGCGACGATGACGTCGGCGACCTGGCCGCCCTCGCACATCGCCGCCATGGCCTGCAGGTTGGTGAAGGACGGGTCGCGGAAGTGGACCCGGTAGGGGCGGGTGCCGCCGTCGGACACCGCGTGCACCCCGAGCTCGCCCTTGGGTGACTCGACCGCCGCGTACGCCTGTCCCGGCGGGACGCGGAAGCCCTCCGTGACCAGCTTGAAGTGGTGGATCAGGGCCTCCATGGAGGTACCCATGATCTTCTTGATGTGGTCGAGGGAGTTGCCGAGGCCGTCCGGTCCCAGCGCGAGCTGGGCGGGCCAGGCGATCTTCTTGTCGGCGACCATGACCGGGCCCGGCTGCAGCCGGTCCAGGCACTGCTCGATGATCCTGAGCGACTGGCGCATCTCCTCCAGGCGGATCAGGAAGCGGCCGTAGGCGTCGCAGGAGTCCGCGGTCGGGACCTCGAAGTCGTACGTCTCGTAGCCGCAGTACGGCTGTGTCTTGCGCAGGTCGTGCGGCAGTCCGGCGGCGCGCAGGATCGGGCCGGTGGCGCCGAGGGCCATGCAGCCGGACAGGTCGAGGTAGCCGATGTCCTGCATGCGGGCCTTGAAGATGGGGTTCCCGGTGGCGAGCTTGTCGTACTCCGGGAGGTTCTTCTTCATCTTCTTCACGAACTCGCGGATGTGGTCCACCGCGCCGGGCGGCAGGTCCTGCGCGAGTCCGCCGGGGCGGATGTACGCGTGGTTCATCCTGAGGCCCGTGATGAGCTCGTAGATGTCGAGAATCATTTCACGATCACGGAATCCGTAGATCATGATCGTGGTGGCGCCGAGTTCCATGCCGCCGGTGGCGATGCACACCAGGTGGGAGGACAACCGGTTCAGCTCCATCAGGAGCACCCGGATGATCTCGGCCCGCTCGGTGACCTGGTCCTCGATGCCGAGGAGTTTCTCGACGGCGAGGCAGTAGGCGGTCTCGTTGAAGAAGGACGTCAGGTAGTCCATGCGCGTCACGAACGTGGTGCCCTGCGTCCACGTGCGGAACTCGAGGTTCTTCTCGATGCCGGTGTGGAGGTAGCCGATGCCGCAGCGGGCCTCGGTGACCGTCTCGCCCTCGATCTCCAGGATCAGGCGGAGCACCCCGTGGGTGGAGGGGTGCTGGGGACCCATGTTGACGACGATGCGCTCGTCGTCGGCGCGGGCCGCGGACTGGACGACCTCGTCCCAGTCGCCACCGGTGACCGTGTAGACGGTGCCCTCGGTGGTCTCACGTGCCGACGCGGCGGACGCGGCTGCTGACTGCGTGCTCACGAGTACGACCTCCGCTGGTCCGGAGCCGGGATCTGGGCGCCCTTGTACTCGACGGGGATGCCGCCGAGGGGGTAGTCCTTGCGCTGCGGGTGGCCCTGCCAGTCGTCCGGCATCATGATCCGGGTCAGGGCCGGGTGGCCGTCGAAGACGATCCCGAAGAAGTCGTACGTCTCGCGCTCGTGCCAGTCGTTGGTCGGGTACACGGGGACGAGCGACGGGATGCGCGGGTCGCCGTCGGGGGCGCTCACCTCGAGGCGGATCAGCCGGTTGTGGGTGATCGAACGCAGGTGGTAGACGGCGTGCAGTTCCCGGCCCTTGTCGTGCGGGTAGTGGACGCCGCTGACGCCGGTGCACAGCTCGAAGCGCAGGGCCGGGTCGTCGCGCAGGGTCCTCGCGACGCGCGGCAGGTGCTCGCGCTCGATGTGGAAGGTGAGCTCACCGCGGTCCACGACCGTCTTCTCGATCGCGTTGCCGGGCAGCAGGCCCTGTTCCTCCAGCGCGCCCTCGAGTTCGTCGGCGACCTCGTCGAACCAGCCGCCGTAGGGCCGGGTGGCCGGTCCCGGGAGCCGGATCGAGCGGACCAGGCCGCCGTAACCGGAGGTGTCGCCACCGTTGTTGGCGCCGAACATGCCGCGCTGGACGCGGATCTCCTCGCCGCCCTGGCCGCGCCGGCCGGGGAGGTTGGCGGCCTGGAGGTCCGTCTCGGGGTTGACCCCGTTCGCGGACCCGTTCACGGCGCCGGTGCCGTTCGCGTCGCTCACCGCAGCAGCCCCTTCATCTCGATCGTGGGCAGGGCCTTGAGGGCCGCCTCCTCCGCCTCGCGGGCCGCTTCCTCGGCGTTCACGCCGAGCTTGGAGGACTGGATCTTCTGGTGGAGCTTGAGGATCGCGTCCATCAGCATCTCGGGGCGGGGCGGGCAGCCGGGCAGATAGATGTCCACCGGGACGATGTGGTCGACGCCCTGGACGATCGCGTAGTTGTTGAACATGCCGCCGGAGGAGGCGCAGACGCCCATGGAGATCACCCACTTGGGGTTGGGCATCTGGTCGTAGACCTGCCTGAGCACCGGCGCCATCTTCTGGCTGACCCGGCCCGCGACGATCATCAGGTCCGCCTGGCGCGGTGAGCCCCGGAAGACCTCCATGCCGAAGCGCGCCAGGTCGTAGCGGCCGGCTCCGGTGGTCATCATCTCGATGGCGCAGCAGGCGAGGCCGAACGTGGCGGGGAAGACGGACGCCTTGCGCACCCAGCCCGCGGCCTGCTCGACGGTGGTGAGCAGGAAACCGCTCGGCAGCTTTTCTTCGAGTCCCATGTCCTAAAGGCCCCTCAGTCCCATTCCAGGCCGCCGCGCCGCCACACGTACGCGTAGGCGACGAAGACGGTGAGCACGAAGAGCAGCATCTCCACGAGCCCGAAAACACCCAGGGCGTCGAAGGTGACGGCCCAGGGGTAGAGGAAGACGATCTCGATGTCGAAGACGATGAAGAGCATCGCCGTCAGGTAGTACTTGATGGGGAAGCGCCCGCCGCCGGCCGGCGTGGGGGTCGGCTCGATACCGCACTCGTAGGCTTCGAGTTTGGCGCGGTTGTACCGCTTCGGACCGATCAGCGTGGCCATGACCACGGAGAAGATCGCAAAGCCTGCCCCGAGGGCTCCCAGTACGAGGATGGGCGCATACGCGTTCACCGCTCCTCGCTCCTCTCAGTCGGCACTGACTGCTGGCGGTTGCGTCGGACCATCCGCCTCACCGGTCCCACGAACCCCGCTCGTCCTGGGCGAAGATCGAGAACATGTGAAGCAGGTCACAAGCCCGACTGCCTCGCATCTTATGCCCGCCGCTCTGTGATCTGCGACACGGCGTATTGCACAAGCTTTGTGATCTCCACCACCTGACGAACGATCATGAAGTCGGATGAGCAGTGATCTTCGCACCGGAAGCGTCCGAGTGATCACCAGAGGTGACATTTTCGCTCGTCATCGCAGGCCGGAGGGTGCGTCTCACTATCAAGAGAGTTCCCTTGCATGCAAATTGGCACGGGGCGCCGGGTCCTGATAGAGGCCCGCGTTCACACATCAGAAGGAGGCGCGGTGCGGGATGTGGACGCGTGCACGCGTTCACGAAGTCCGTGACGTGACCGGGCCGTGACCGGGCCGTGATCCGCGCGCGGGACGCGGCCCCACCGGTGACCGTTCCGTGACCTCCGCCACATTCATGAGAGGAGTCTGAGAACCGGGCTTGGCCACGGAACGCGACCGATGGTAGGCAGAGGGCAATTCGGACGTAATCATGAAAACCCATGATCAACGGCTTGATCACCGACGCCCGTAATGTCCGTTACGGCGTCAATAAAGAATGACACGAGGGGGTTTCAGGGGCCCGATTGAGTAAATGTGGCGCAGCACACGTTTCTTGAAGATATGAAGGAGCCCCTGGTACCGCTTGTTCCCATGTCCCACACCGCTCACATACGCAGCCACCGGAAGCCCCGCCGCAGCGCGTCGAAAATCGCGATGCGGGCCGGAGTGGCCGGTGGCGTCCTCAGCACCCTGGCAGTCGCCGGGGCGTCCGGCGCGGCGAACGCCGCCGAGCCGGTGACGCAGACCCTCGAACTGCCCACCCTGACGGCCGACGTGGCCACCCAGGTCGCCCGGTCCGCGGACGCCACCCAGCAGGCCGCCGCGAACTACGAACTGCAGGCCGAGCGTGACGCGGCCGCCGCAAAGGCCGCCAAGCAGGCCAAGTCGGACCTCGCTGAGGCGAAGCAGAAGGCGGCGGCCAGGAAGAAGGCCGCGCAGGAGGCGGCCCGCAAGGCGGCCGCCGCCCGCGCCTCGCGCACCTCCGAGCGGACCACCCTCTCCGCCTCCGCCTCCGCCACGGTGCACACCAGCACCTCCACGAGCACGTCCACGGCCACGGGTTCGGCCGCCGCCGTCGTCGCGTTCGTCAAGGCGCAGATCGGCAAGGCGTACGTCTCCGGTGCCACCGGCCCGTCCGCCTACGACTGCTCCGGCCTGGTGCAGACCGCCTTCAAGCAGGTGGGCATCAGCCTTCCGCGCGTCTCGCAGGACCAGTCGACCGCGGGCACCCAGGTGTCGCTGAGCAACCTCCAGCCCGGCGACATCCTGTACTGGGGCGGCGCGGGCAGCGCCTACCACGTCGCGGTGTACGTGGGTGACGGCATGTTCGTCGGCGCGCAGAACCCCTCCAGCGGCGTCGGGGAGCACCCGCTCTCCTACGACCCGCCGACCGGCGCCGTGCGGGTGCTCTGACCGCACCTCACTCCGACGCGTGAAGGGCCGCAGCCACTCGGGGGGCAGCGGCCCTTCGGCGTGTCCCGTTCGGCCGGGCCGGCCATGACGGTGTCCGACATGTCGGATACACCGTCAGTCCGGCGCCGAGCAGCCCCTCGAGCGGTCAGGCCCGGCCGGCCGGGCCGCCGGACGCCGGGGCCGCCCACCGGGCCTGGAGAACGGCCCGGGGACGGCATGGAGGCGGTCCGGAAAGCCCCCGGGAGGGGACGGGGACGGGAAGACCCCCGGAAGACCGCCTGGAAGGCGATCAGGCCTTCGGTGCCACCCGGCTCAGCCCGTTGATGATCCGGTCCATCGCGTCGCCGCCGGTCGGGTCGGTGAGGTTGGCCAGGAGCTTCAGGGTGAACTTCATCAGCAGCGGGTGGGTCAGGCCGCGCTGGGCGGCGATCTGCATGACCTTCGGGTTGCCGATGAGCTTCACGAAGGCGCGGCCCAGCGTGTAGTAGCCGCCGTAGGTGTCCTTGAGGACGCGCGGGTAGCGCTGGAGGGCCAGTTCGCGCCCGCCGGGCGTGGCCCGCGCGTGCGCCTGGACGATGACGTCGGCGGCGAGCTGGCCGGACTCCATGGCGTAGGCGATGCCCTCGCCGTTGAAGGGGTTGACCAGTCCGCCCGCGTCACCGACCAGCAGCAGGCCCTTGGTGTAGTGCGGCTGGCGGTTGAAGGCCATCGGGAGGGCGGCGCCGCGGATCGGGCCGGTCATGTTCTCCGGCGTGTAGCCCCAGTCCTGGGGCATGGAGGCGCACCAGGCCTTCAGGACCTCGCGCCAGTCCAGCTCCTTGAAGGAGTCGGAGGTGTTGAGCACGCCGAGGCCGACGTTGCTCGTCCCGTCGCCCATGCCGAAGATCCAGCCGTAGCCGGGCAGCAGGCGGTCCTGGGGCCCGCGGCGGTCCCAGAGCTCCAGCCAGGACTCCAGGTAGTCGTCCTCGTGGCGCGGGGAGGTGAAGTAGGTGCGGACCGCGACGCCCATCGGGCGGTCCTCGCGGCGGTGCAGGCCCATCGCGAGGGACAGCCGGGTGGAGTTGCCGTCGGCGGCGACGACGAGCGGCGCGTGGAAGGTGACCTCGCGCTTCTCCTCGCCCAGCTTGGCGGTGACACCGGTGATGCGGCCGGTGCGGTCGTCGACGACGGGGCCGGAGACGTTGCAGCGCTCGTAGAGCCGCGCCCCCGCCTTCTGGGCCTGCCGGGCGAGCTGTTCGTCGAAGTCGTCGCGCTTGCGGACCAGCCCGTAGTCGGGGAAGGAGGCGAGGTCGGGCCAGTCGAGCTGGAGGCGGACGCCGCCGCCGATGATCCTGAGGCCCTTGTTGCGCAGCCAGCCGGCCTCTTCGGAGATGTCGATGCCCATCGCGACGAGCTGCTTCACGGCGCGCGGGGTGAGTCCGTCGCCGCAGACCTTCTCCCTCGGGAACTCGGTCTTCTCCAGCAGGAGCACGTCGAGTCCGGCCCTGGCGAGGTGGTACGCGGTGGTGGAGCCGGCTGGCCCCGCGCCCACGACGATCACATCGGCGGTGTTGTCGGAGAGGGGCTCGGTCACGGCGGGATCTCCCCAGGGTTCGTAATGTGCGTGCCGAAGGGCACTGGACATGGGCAGTCTATTCAGCAGCATCGATCACCCGGCTGAAGGGCTGCCTCCGTGAACCGACCTCTCCCCGCGGTACGACTGCGCGTCCCCACCCACGAGGACGCGTTCGCCTGGCACCGGGCCTTCGACGATCCCGAGGTCATGGAGTTCTTCGGCGGCACGTCGGCGGCCCTGTCGTTCTACGAGGAGCTCACCGCCCGCCAGCGCCGGCACGACGCCGAGCGGGGCTTCTGCCTGTGGTCCGTGCTCGGCGCGGCGGACGAGGTCATCGGCTTCACGGGCGCCCAGCCGTGGCCGCAGGAGTGGGGGCCGAAGGGCGAGACGGAGATCGGCTGGCGGATCGGGCGGGAGCACTGGGGCAAGGGGTACGTCACCGCGGCGGCGCGCGAGACGCTCGACCGGGTGCGGGCGGCGGGCGTGCCGGAGGTGGTGGCCGTGATCCGGCCCGACAACGAGCGTTCCGTCGCGGTGGCCCGGCGCCTGGGCATGGAACCCGCCGAGACCTTCACGCACCCGAGGCTGAACGTGCCGGCGCTCTGCTACCGGCTCAGCCTGAGCCGGAAATGACCGCGATCGACCGATGAACAGCCAATAATTCATTACACAGAGTAGCCGACTGTCACAGAAAGACACCTGAAGCTTCCGGCTGCCGCGTACGCGGGGTTACCCTTCCAGTACCGCTGGGGGTGACATCTGTGCGTATAACACCCAAAACACCCGAAGTGCGCGTACCTCGTCTCGTCGGTCTGATGGCCGTCGACGCGCGCGAGACCGCCCGGGCCTGGGGCCTGTTCCTCAATGCCCCGGACCGGCCGGACTTCCTCCACACCGTCGTCGACCACGTCGTGCGCCAGTACCCGCAGCCCGGGGCCGAGGTGCCCCCGGACTCCATGGTGTACGTGTGGTTCGACTTCGGTGAGGGAGAGGGCGGCGGGGGCGTGCGCGAGCCCCGCATCCCGAGGCCGCCCAGGGGCGGGCTGCAACGCGAACTGGACGAGCCGGGCGATCCGTACGCCGTCGTCGGGTTCAGCTCGCCTTGAAACCCCGGTGCAGGGCGACCACGCCGCCCGTGAGGTTCCGCCAGGCCACCCGGGACCAGCCCGCCTCGCGCAGCCGCTCGCCCAGCGCGGGCTGGTCTGGCCAGGCGCGGATGGACTCGGCGAGGTAGACGTAGGCGTCGGGGTTGGAGGAGACCGCCCGGGCGACCGGCGGCAGGGCCCGCATCAGGTACTCGGTGTAGACGGTGCGGAAGGGCGCCCAGGTGGGGTGCGAGAACTCGCAGATCACCACCCGCCCGCCGGGCCTGGTCACCCGGTACATCTCGCGCAGCGCCGCGTCCGTGTCCTGCACGTTGCGCAGGCCGAAGGAGATGGTGACGGCGTCGAAGGTGTCGTCCCTGAACGGCAGCCGCGTGGCGTCGCCGGCCGTGAAGGGCAGCCAGGCGTTGCGCCTCTTGCCGACCTGGAGCATGCCCAGGGAGAAGTCGCAGGGGACGACGTAGGCGCCCGTCCGCGCGAACGGAAGCGACGAGGTGGCCGTCCCCGCGGCCAGGTCCAGGACCTTCTGCGCGGGGCGCGCGTCGACCGCCTTCGCGACCTCCTTGCGCCACACCCGGTCCTGGCCGAGTGACAGCACGTCGTTCGTCAGGTCGTACCGTTCCGCCACGTCGTCGAACATCGAGGCGACTTCGTGCGGCTGCTTGTTCAGGGAAGCGCGGGTCACCTCGCCATTCTTGCAGCACGCCCTCACGGCAGCAGCCTCGGCTTCTCCTTCGGGAGCGTCCGGAAGGCGCCCGCCGGCCAGGGCCTGTCGGACCATTCCCGTCGTCGCCTGGATGTACCTGGGGGTGTGCCCGGTGCGGCGAGTGGGGGCACCCCCTCTGGGGGAGCGTGCACGGCGTCGCGCGGCAGACGGGAATGGTCGGACAGGCCCTAGCGGCGCCGGTGTACGAGCCGTCCGGCGCACACCGTCGCGATGCACGCGCCGCGGTCGTCGAGGACGGCGAGATCGGCGCGGCCGGCCTCGACGAGCCGGAGGGGGTGGGGCCCGGGCCCGGGGAGGACGAGCACGTCGTTGCGAGCGGCGGCCGCCCGGAGCCCGGGCGAGTCGACGTACGCCTCCAGGACGGCGGCGGCGCCGAGCTTCAGTACGGCGTGGACGCGTTCGCGCGGGCTCGGGGCGTCGGGGAGCGGCCCTTCGTGCAGGCGCGCGGGGCCGAGCACGCCGGGCCAGCTGCGCACCCGGGCGCCCGGGAACCGCTCCTGGAGCTCCGCCAGTGTGCCCACGGCGGCGATCCGCGTGCCCTCGACCGCCACGGCTCCGTCCTCGACCGGGTCCGTGGCGTCCCAGGTGGGGCGGACCTCGTCCGCCGCGTGAATCGTCAGCACCGGTGGATCAGTTGGACGCGAGCAGCTTCAGCTCGGGGTGCGCGGTGCCGCCCGCGATGGCCGTGGACGAGATGTGCGACATCACCCGCTCGTCGACGGGGTCGTTCGCCGGGTCGTCGTGGACGACGAGGTGCTCGTACGTCGTCGAGCGCTGCGCCGGGACCCGGCCCGCCTTCCTGATGAGGTCGATGATCTCGAGGCGGTTGGAGCGGTGCTTGGCGCCGGCCGAGGAGACCACGTTCTCCTCCAGCATGATCGAGCCGAGGTCGTCCGCGCCGTAGTGCAGCGACAACTGGCCGACCTCCTTGCCGGTGGTCAGCCAGGAGCCCTGGATGTGCTGGACGTTGTCGAGGAAGAGGCGGGCGATCGCGATCATCCGCAGGTACTCGAAGAGGGTCGCCTGGGTGCGGCCCTTGAGGTGGTTGTTCTCGGGCTGGTAGGTGTACGGGATGAACGCCCGGAAGCCGCCCGTGCGGTCCTGGACGTCCCGGATCATCCGCAGGTGCTCGATCCGCTCGGCGTTGGTCTCGCCGGTGCCCATCAGCATGGTCGAGGTGGACTCCACGCCCAGCTTGTGCGCGGCCTCCATGATCTCCAGCCAGCGCTCGCCGCTCTCCTTCAGCGGGGCGATCGCCTTGCGGGGCCGCTCGGGCAGGAGTTCCGCGCCGGCGCCGGCGAAGGAGTCCAGCCCCGCCTCGTGGATGCGGGTGATGGCCTCCTCGACCGTGACGCCGCTGATCCGGGCCATGTGCTCGACCTCGGAGGCGCCCAGCGAGTGGATCACCAGCTGCGGGAACGCCTCCTTGATGGCCCGGAAGTGCTTCTCGTAGTACTCGACGCCGTAGTCCGGGTGGTGGCCGCCCTGGAACATGATCTGCGTGCCGCCCAGCTCCACGGTCTCCGCGCAGCGGCGCAGGATGTCGTCGAGGTCGCGGGTCCAGCCCTTCTCGGTGTCCTTGGGGGCCGCGTAGAAGGCACAGAACTTGCACGCCGTGACGCACACGTTCGTGTAGTTGATGTTCCGCTCGATGATGTACGTCGCGATGTGCTCGGTACCGGCGTACTTGTGGCGGCGTACGGCGTCGGCGGCGGCGCCCAGCGCGTGCAGCGGGGCGTCGCGGTAGAGGGCGAGCGCCTCCTCGGGGGTGATCCGCCCACCGGCGGCGGCACGGTCGAGGACGGACTGAAGGTCGGCCTTCTCGGTCACCGGGGTCCCTTTCGCACGGTTCACAAGGGTCGTGGACAGACCGATCCAGCCTACGTCAGGGCCTTCGCCCGGCCGACGTCAGGCCGTGTACGCGCCGATCAGGACCCCCGCGAAGGCGCCCGCGATCAGGAACGGACCGAACGGGATCATCGTCTTGCGGCCCGCCCGCCGCGCGACGACGAGCGCACCGGCGTACAGCGCCCCGAACAGGAATCCCGCGAAGGTGCCCAGCATGACCGGCGGCCAGCCGTACCAGCCGAGCACGGCGCCCATCCCGAGGGCCAGCTTCACGTCACCGAAGCCCATGGCCCCGGGGTTGACGAGCCACAGCACGAAGTAGCCGGCGCCGAGGGCGAGAGCGCCCAGCAGGGCGGTGAGCCAGTCCCCGGCGTGTTCGGGGACCAGGGCGACCACCCCGAGCAGCCCGAGGGCGGCTCCCGCGAGCGGCAGTGTCACCGCGTCCGGCAGCCGGTGCACCCGCAGGTCGACCACCGCCAGCAGCACCGCGAGGGGCGCGAGCAGCAGCCAGACGCCGAGTTCGGGCCGGGTGCCGGTGGCGGCGGCGAGGGCGGCGCAGACGAGGGCGGTGACGGTGGCGAGGGGGGCGGCGCCCGGGCCGTACGCCGACTCGGGCCAGGTGCACCGCGCGCACCGCGCCCGCCCGGTCCAGCCCCCGACCGGGTGGCCGCCCGGACAGCTCTTCCGCCACTCCTCCTCCGGCGGGACGGAGAAGCGGTAGGCGGCCCGGGGCAGCAGGGTGCCCGCCGCCGCGCCCCACAGCGCGGCGACGGCGACCAGCAGGGCGTCACTCATCCGCAGGCGTCCCCGGTCCTATCCGGCCGCGGCGGCGCCGTCGCGCCACGTCGGGAGGAGCTCGTCGAGGAGCGCCTCGGTGCGCGGCGGCAGGCCGCGGGCCCCGCTGCGGCCGAGGAGGCCGGCGGCGAGGGAACGCAGCCGGGCCGGGTCGCCGGTGGCGTGGGTGGCCCGCAGGAGCTCGTTCCACAGGCGTTCGTCGTCCGGGGCGGTCCTGAGCGCCGCGTTCAGCGCCTCGATGGCCTTCTCCGCGCGGTCCTTCTCCAGGTGGAAGGCGGACAGCGCGAGGCCGATGTCGGCCACCAGCAGCGGGAGCCGGGCGTCGATGATCTCGTGGGTGAGCCAGCGGTAGCGGCCCTCGGGCCGGTCGGCGAGCAGCGGTCCGCGGACCAGCACCAGCGCGTCGGTGAGCAGCCGTCCGCGCACCGCCCGGCTGTCGACGCCCTTGCCCTGCGTGGCCTCGTGGTAGAGGGAACGCAGCACGTCCAGGTCGGAGACGACCGACTTGGCGAGCGTGAGCCGTCCGGTCTCGTCGGCGCTGAGCCGGGGGCTGCCGTCCGGGTCGGTGCCGAGCCAGGCGCGCAGCCGCTCCATGAGCGCCTCCCGCACGTCGTCCGTGACGCCGCGCGGCCACAACGCGGAGGCCAGCACGCGCGGGTGGACGCCCTCACGGTGCAGGAGCAGCAGGGCGAGCGCCTCGTGCAGCAGCGCGCTGCGGTCGCCGTCCGGGGTGTCGAGGCCGATGATCTCGTACGCCCCGACCAGACGCGCGTACACCGCCGGCCGCCCCTGCTCGCTGATGTCGACGAGGAACGGCGGGGTGGTGGTCGGCCCGTCCGGGTCGCGCTCGGGGTCGGCCTCGACGAACAGCTCGACGACCGCCTGCCGCTGGGCGGCGGGCAGCAACTGGGCGTCGAGTTCGAGGCCGAGCAGCGGGGCGAGCAGCTTGCCCTGGGCGGTGATCTCCATCTCCCAGGCGGCGCCGGGCAGGTCGCCGGTCTCGGTGCCGACCAGGTAGCCGATGCCGAGACGGCTGGCGTCGGCGGCGAGTTCGGCGAGTCTGACGGCGTCCTCGGCGGCGGGCTGGGCGGCGAGCAGCACGAGGTGCGGGGCCCAACGGGTGTGCTGGGCGGGGCCGGTGCGGCCGGTGAGCACGGAGTCGTGCCCGGCGGCGCCCAGGGCGCCGCGGCGCTGCCGCGTCTCGGCCTCCATGGTCTCGATCAGTGCCTCGATGCCGTCGAGGTGGCGCAGCCGGTTGGGGGCGAGCGCGGTGAGGTCCTCGCCGAAACCGACGAGGGTGATGGTCATACGGTCCGACCAGCCGTTGGTGGCGAGTTCGGCGGCGACGGAGGCGAACAGGGCGGCCCGGTCGGCCTCCCGGCCGCTCAGCGAGACGATGCCGGGCACGGCCTCCAGGTTGAGCAGCAGCCTCGAGTCGTCCATGGTGCCGAGGCTGACGAGGCCCGGGTACGGCGCGGCGGTGTCGACGTCCTCGTACCGCTCGGCGTCGGTGCGGGCCAGCATCCAGAACGTCTGGTCCTGCCCGGGCTTCCACGGCGCCGGCGGCTTGCCGGCCGGCTGGGCGAGCTGGAGGTGCAGGTCGCCGTTGCTCAGCCAGGCGGCGTAGACGACGGGCAGCGCGCGGGACTCCGCGGCGAGCGAGGCGGCGAGCCCGCGCAGTGACCGGTCCAGCAGCCGTACGCCGTCCGGGTCGGCGCCGACCAGCAGCGCGTCCTGGACGTCCTGGGCGCCCCCGGTCGGCGTCGGCGGCTCCATGCCGCGCCGACCGCCGACGGCACCGAGCGCCGACTGCCACAGCGCCTGCCGGCGCCGGCGGCCGAGGGCGCCGAGCAGGCCGGCGGCGAGGAGGGGGGCGGCGAGGAGGGCCTCGGGCAGGCCGAAGGAGTCGCTGCCGGAACCGCCTGAGTCGCCGGAGCCGTCGGCGGTGGGGGCGGGCGCCGCGTGCTGCTGCCCCTGCCCCCCGTCCGGGGCGGGCCGCTGCTGGGGCAGGGAGACGTGGGAGGCGCCGGTACCACCGCCGGTACCGCCGCCGGCGTGCTGCTGCCCCTGCTCCCGGGTGTGGTCCCCGGTCCCGGCATAGTCGTGGATCTGCTGCCGCACCTCGTGGGAGACATGGGCGTCGGGGTTCTCGACGAGTTCGCCGCCGTGGGCGTCGCCGGGCATCTCCATGATCCAGCCGGGCCGGATGAGGCTGGCCTCGGACAGCCGCGAACCGTCGGGCTGGACACGGTCCTTGTTGAGCTCGTAGATCTCCTTGTACCGGCGCCCGTCGCCGAGGTGCCGCTGGGCTATCTCCCAGAGGGAGTCGTGGTGACGACCCTCCGGCGGCTGGATCCGGTAGTACTTCGTGCCGCCCTCCTTGGCGGTGCCGCCGCCCCCCGCGTCCGCCTGCGCGGCGGCGTGCGAGGCCTGTTCGGCGACCGCGGCCGCCGCGCTCGCGGCCTGCTCCCGCGGCTGGGTGAACAGGCTCCCCGGCGTCTGCTGGGCCGCGGCGACCGTCCCCTTCTGGTTGCCCTCCAGGCTGTGCCCGAGCTGCGACAGCCCCGGCGTCAGGCTCGCGGCCGTCGCGCCCACGAGCAGCAGGGCGGCGACGAGTTGACGGGCCAGCAGCTGACTGGGCCCGGCACCGGGCACCCGGCCGGGCAGACCGACACCGGAGAGCGCGGCCTTGACCTCGACGAGCACGCAGGCCGTGAACTGCGCCCAGGCCAGCCAGACGATGACCGTGAGCACATGGAGGAACGTCGTGACCGTGATCTCCTGCTGGAGCCAGTCGAGCGACGGCGCCTCGTGCGGCAGCGGCCAGCCCACGGTGACGGCCAGCGCCCCGGGCACGCCGACGACCAGCGCGAGCAGGGCGACGAACGCCAGGAACGCCTTGACGAAGTCCCCGACGCTGCGCCGCCGCACACGCACCGGCTGCGGCGTCCGGTTCCGCGGACTCGCCGGGCCTCCGCTCGGGCTTCCCGTCGAGCCTGATGTGCTGCGTCGCGCCATGGCGGGTGTCCTGGGTGGTGTGGTGGAGGGAGTCGGTCTGGGGGGTGGGTCGAGCCTACAGAGATCCTAAGGACTCCCACCGACACGGCGAAGCCCGGAGGACGAACGCGGCCAGCCGGCCGGCCGTCCCCACACAATCCCCCGCAAGCGCCCAATGTGGCTGTCATACGCCCCTGATGGCTTCGGTCCCAGCCGGGTACCCCGAACTCGGGCGAGATTCAACCGTGGCCCGCCGCACCCTGACCCTGACCACCCACAAGGAACGGTCGTTCGACGCGACGCTCTTACGTGGCCGCCACCTCGCACCACACGTACTTTCCCGCGTGGCCGTTCCTCGACAGCGGGTTCCAGCCCCACAGGTCGGCGCAGGCACCCACGAGCCCGAGGCCGCGGCCCTCCTCGGCTTCCGATTCCGTCAAGTCGGCCAGCCGGAGCGGGGGTTCCGGCGGGCGGGGGTCCGCGTCCCAGGCGCCGATGCGCAGTACGCCGTTCTTCCAGCCCAGCCGGAGGGCGGCCGGTCCCTTCGTGTGCTGTACGGCGTTGGCCACCAGCTCCGTCACGAGGAGTTCGGCGACGTCCGTCAGGCGGATCAGGCCGTGGATCGTCAGGATCAGCCGGAGGGTGCGGCGGCAGACGGTGACCGCCCTGACGTCGTGGGGGATGTGGAGCGTGTACTCCCAGGGCTCGGGAGCGGTTTCGGGCATGCGTGATCTCCGGTGGTGCGTGAGGGGTGGAGAGGGGACTGCGCGTCTCGGGCGGTGGCATTGCCGCGGCCGTCACGGCATGACGGAGCGGTGCGCTTCCGGTACCCCGGGGTTTCGCAGGGTGTGCGTCGCGTCACCGACGGTATGGCCACAATTTGTGACGGTGCAAGTCGTTGGCGTAATCTTCCCCTCGAACGAGGCCCTGCCACACGGCAGTCGGGGCGAGGAGGAAGCGATGCCGCGTAGGCAGCAGCCCACCGCACGACAGGAGCGCCTGGGCGCCGAGCTGCGAAAGCTCCGCGAGGCCGCCGGGCTCAAGGGGCGGGAGGCTGCCGCCCTGCTCGGAACGGACTCGGCGCAGATCAGTCAGATCGAGTTCGGTACGGCCGGAGTGAGCGAGGAGCGGGTACGTCGGCTTGCCGCCCATTACTCCTGCACGGACGATGCGTTGATCGCGGGGCTGGTGGCGATGGCCACTGACCGCACACGCGGGTGGTGGGAGGATTTCCGGGGTCTGCTGCCGACATCGTTCTTGGATCTCGCGGAGTTGGAGTACCACGCCACCTACCGGCACGACATCGAGTTCCTGAACGTCCCTGGTCTCTTCCAGACCGAGGACTACGCCCGCGCCGTCTTCTCCTACCGAGTCCCGGAACTCCCGCGGGAGGACACGGAACTGCGGGTACGGCATCGCATGCAACGTAAGACGGTCCTTGAGGGCTCCGACGTGATCCCGTACGAAGCCGTGGTCCACGAGGCGGCGCTACGCATCAGGGTCGGTGACCGTGCCGCCGCCCGCGCTCAGCTCAGCCATGTGCTGCGGCTCTCTGAGGCGGATCACATCACCGTCCGGGTCATCCCCTTCGACCTGGACAGCTTCGGCGGAGCCTGGAGCACCATGATGTATGTGGGCGGAGCTGTGCCCCAGCTGGACACTGCCGTGCGCGATGCGCCTCACGGCACCGCCCTGATCGATTCCGAAGCGCAACTCAGCTCGTTCCGGGCGCTTTTCCGTAAGGTGGAGGCCGTGTCACTCGACCCCGCCCGTTCGCGTGACTTCATCCACAAGCTGGCGAAGGAACTGTGAGGCGCACTGTGACCAGCCCCGTCCACTGGCAGAAGTCGTCCTACTCCGGCGGCGGCGACGGCAACAACTGCCTTGAGCTCGCGGCCCTGCACGACTCCCTCCTCGTCCGTGAAAGCGAGGAGCCCGCGACCGCCCTCAAGACCTCCCGGCCCCCCATAGCCGCCCTCATAGGCCACCTCCGCGACAAGTGACGGGCGGCCGTCACGCCGTCGCGCACGTGAACACCGGCGGGCGGGGCCGGCACCGGCTCAGCCCACCTCGTTCTCCGCAGTCGCCCGGCCGCGCACCACGACGTCCCCGCCGTAGAACATGCCGGTGAACACCGGCTCGTACGTCAACTGCACCTCGACCTCGACCTGTTGCGCGTCGGCGGTCACGCAGTGCGTCGCGGCGATGTCCGCGCCGCTCATGTCCATCTCGCGGGCGAAGGCCTTCACCCGGGCGTCGCACTCGTCGAACTTGATCGGCGCGGCGCCGCCCTCGTCGTCGTAGAGGGCTTCCTTGTCGATGTCCTGGGCGGCGTAGCGGGCCGCCTGTTCCGCGATGTCGGCGGCGCGTTCGCGCTTGGAGATGGACAGGCCGCCGTCGATCACGAACGCGGCGAGGGAGAGGAAGACCAGGGCGAAGATGATCACCGCGCCGGCGCCCGAGCCGCGGTCGTCCGTCCGGGCCAGGCGGGAGTGCCACCAGGCTCGTACCGTGTTGCCCACGTTGCTCACACCGTCCTCCCTCACGCCGTCCTCCGGAACGGGTCCAGCGGGGAGCTGAAGCTCGCCGACAGCCGCGTCGGGACGTCCAGGCCCAGCATCGCCAGGCCCCTCACCTGGCAGCTGACCTCGACCGTGAAGATGGTGTCGGGTTCGAAGCCCTGGCTCGTCTGGACCACGGAGACCGGGCCGGAGCACACGTCCGACAGATCCGCCTCGGCCGCCTTGCGGGCCTCGGCCATCGCCGCGCCGTGGTCCTTCTGGATGGAGCCCGCGCGGGCCGCGTCACGTGCGGCGCCGTCCAGGGCGCCCCGGCCGTCGACCAGTTGACCGAAGGCGACCAGGACCAGGATGAACAGGATCATCACCGGGGCGAGGATGACGACCTCGACGGTCGACAGGCCCCGGTCCCTGTCCGCGTCGGCGGTGACGCGGTCGCGCACGGAGACGAGCACGGAGGTGAGCACGGAGGCGAGGTCCATCTAGTTCTCCCCCTCCTTCACGAACCGCTCCACCGGCCCCGACGACTGCGCGTGCACCGTCAGGTCCAGCCCCGGGAACACCGTCGGCACCCGTGCCGTGATCTCCACGCCGACCGTGTGCTGCTCCGGCTGGAGCATCGTCACGTTCGGGGAGAGCACGAGCTGCGGGCCCAGTTGGCGGATGTAGGAGTCGACCACGTCCCGCGCCTCGCCCCGCCACCCGCCGGGCTGTTCGTCAGCCGTGGCGCGGGCCTTGCGGGCGCCGGCCTGGGCGGCCGCCTGGGCCACGTGGTCGGCGAAGAAGTACAGCGCGAACTGCACCGTCGCGAAGATCATGAAGAAGAGGACGGGAGTGAGCAGTACGAACTCGATCGCGGTCATGCCGGAGTCCCCGGCCCGCCCGCGCGCGGCCTGAGTCCGGCGGCGCGCCCATCCGCCCGCGCCCGCCCTCACGCCCACAAACAACCCCGTCATCCCCGTCTTGTCGTACCCGTGATCAGCGGATCGCGGATCAGCAGGTCTTGCTGGCGCTGGCGCCCTTGATGCAGTCCCCGACCTTGTTGGCGCCGTCGCTCAGCGCGGCGTTGATGATCGCGGCCACCACGCCGACGATCGCCACGACGACCGCGGAGATGATGACCCACTCCACCGCGGAGGCACCGCGGTCGAGTTCACCGGAGCGGGCCCGCTCGACGCGGGCCCGCAGGAAGGTGACCAGGAAGTCCACGGCCGGGATCCCGGTGCTGACGTTCCGTCCGTCCATGAGTTCCTTCATGATGAATCGTCCTCTCGAAACAGCAGTTGGCACAAGCTCGGGAATCGGCTCACACCTGGAACACCCGCATCGCCGCCGGGAAGATCAGGAACACCAGGAACCCGGCGCACAGCAGCAGTTGGGCGACGAGCATCGACTGTGACTTCTCGCCCGCGCTGCCCTCGATCTCGGCCAGCTCGCGGTGGCGCATGGTCTCGGCGCGGGAGGCGAGGGACTCGCGGACCTTGGCGCCGTCGTCGGCCACCAGGGCCAGCGACGCGGAGAGGTCCTTCAGCTCCTCCACGCCCAGCTCCTCGCCGAGCGCGCCCAGCGCCCGCCACTGGCTGACACCGGTGATACGGGCGTCGGCGAGGGCATTGCGGATGCGCTGGTTGGCCCAGCCGTCGGAGACCTCGGCCGCGGCCATCAGTGCCTCGGGCAGACCCCGGCCGCCGGCCAGGCTCATCGAGACCAGGTCCAGGTAGGCGCCGATGACCCGGCGCAGGTCCCGCCGCTTGTCGGCCGCGTCCCGCCGTACCTCGAGGTCGGGCAGGAAGAAGAACAGGGCCGCGCAGAGCAGGGCCAGCCAGACCGGGATGACCGGGCTGCGGCTGAAACCGAGCGTCCAGACCACCGCGAACAGGAACGGGCCGAAGAACAGCCCGGCGGTGGCCAGCAGCACCTTCGTCGCCAGGAAGTTCTCCCAGCTGCGGTCCAGGACGGCGAGGTCGGCGCGCAGCGAGCGCTGCTCCCAGCCCTGCTGGAGGTAGAACTCGGACACCCGGGCCCCGACTTCGGCCCGCAGCGAGCCGATGCGGCCGGTGTCCTTGGCCTGGCGGGCGGATTCGTACGCCGCTCCGCGCGCCCGCATCGCGTCGATCCGCGCGACCTGCGCGACCGCGCTGCGCTTGGTCGGCATCAGGGCGCGGACGAGGGCGTAGACGCCCAGGCCCAGGACCACGCCGACGAGGATCGGCATCGTCAGGTTCACCGGCGTGCACCTTCCTCCGGCTGGGACGGCTGGGACGGCTGGGTCTGCGTCGGTAGCGGCGCCTGCTGGGCGGGCGTGCGGGGCCGTACGAACTGCACCCCGGACTGGTCGCGCACCAGGAAGCGCTCCGGCGTCTCGATCGTGGACAGCTTGCGCAGCCACCAGAAGCCGAGTGCGAACAGGCCGCAGACGACGGCGAGGACGAGCTGTCCGACCGGGCTGCCGTACGGGGCCACGAAGTCGCGGTTGAAGACGGCGAGGCCGAGGACGAACGCGATGGAGACCGCGACGACGATCTGCACCGAGCGCCGGGTGGAGGCCCGCTGGGCCATCACGCGCTGGCGCATGTCGACCTCCTCGCGCGCCGACTTGGCCAGCGCGCCGAGCACCTGGCGCAGACCGGGGCCGCGCAGCCGGGCGTTGAGGATGAGCGCGGCGACGATGATGTCCGCGGAGGCGTCGTCGATCTCGTCGGCGAGGTGCTGGAGCGCCTCGGGAAGGGGCGTACGGGCGCGCAACCGGTCGACGAGCGCGTCGAGATGGGGCCGCAGTACGGGGGCCGCGGCGCGCGCGGAGGCCGGGATGGCCTGCTCCAGACCGACCGCGCCGGCGATGGTGTCGCGCAGCGACTCGGTCCAGGAGGCGAGGGCCTCGACGCGGCGCATGGCCGCCCGTTCCTCCGCCGCGCCGCCGAAGAGCCGGTCCCAGAAGAAGACGAGGACGCCGGCCGCGATCCCGGCCACCGCCCAGCGGGTCAGCAGCAGCACGGCGAGCCCGACGATCGCGGCGAGCGAGCCGCGCCGGCCGGCGAACCGGATCAGTTCCGCCGCCCGCTCGTTGGCCTTCTGCTTCTCGTGCTCCGGCTTGGCGGGCAGACCACGGATGGCGACCAGGAGCAGGGCGATTCCGCCGCCGACGGCGACGCCGGCGCCGATCGAGTACAGGACGGTGGTGGAGAACAGGCCGCCCAGGGAGCCGAGCGAGCCGAGGGCTTCGTACGTCATGCCGCTCGTCGTGCCGTACGTGATGCCGTTCGTCATTTCGCTCGTCATGGCGTTCACCCCCAGCTTCCGTGGGGCCGGTAGCCGTGGGCCATCAGGTCCTCCAGGCAGGCTAGGGGCGCGTGCGGGACGATCCGCCCGTCGGGGGCCTCGGCGAACACCTCGCTGGACAGCACCCGGCCGTCGACGCCGTTGACCTCGCGGACGGAGGTGACCATGCGCTGGAGGCGGCCGCCCGTCTGGTAGTCGTTGCGCCGCTGGATGAAGACGACGAAGTTCACCGCGCCCGCGATCAGCATCTGGCTGGCCTCGATGGGCAGCCGCTCGGAGGCCTGCAACGCGTACGTGGAGATACGGTTGAACACCTCGCTGGAGCTGTTCGCGTGGATCGTCGACAGGGATCCGTCGTTGCCCTGCGACATCGCGTTCAGCATGGTGACGATCTCGTCGCCGAGGACCTCACCGACGATGACCCGGGAGGGGTTCATACGGAGGCTGCGGCGGACGAGCTCCGCCATGGAAATGGCGCCCTGTCCCTCGGAGTTGGGCAGCCGCTCCTCGAACGCGACGACGTTGGGGTGCAGGTCGGAGAAGGTGTCGAGACCGAGCTCGAGGGCCCGCTCCACGGTGATGAGCCGCTCGTGCGGCGGGATCTCGTTGGCGAGGGCGCGCAGCAAGGTCGTCTTGCCGGCGTTCGTCGCCCCGGCAATCATGATGTTCTTGCGGGCGCGCACCGCGCAGGCCATGAAGTGCGCGACCTCGGGCGTCACGGTGCCGTTGCCGACCAGGTCGGAGATGAACACCTTGCCCATGCGCGCGCGACGGATGGACAGCGCGGGCCGCCGGGCGACGTCCATCACGGCCGACAAGCGCGAGCCGTCGGGCAGCCGCAGGTCGAGCTGCGGGTTGGCGGAGTCGAAGGGGCGGGAGGACAGACCGGAGTAGGCGCCGAGCACCTGGATCAGCTCGATCAGCTCCTCGTCGGTCTCGGCGACCGGCTCGCCCCTCACTTCCCGCCCGTCCGCGTAGCCGACGAAGACCTGGTCGCACCCGTTGATGTCGATGTTCTCGACCTCGGGGTCGTCGAGCAGCGGCTGGAGCCGCCCGACCCCGAACAGCGCGGCGTGCACCGCGGCCGCGTACTGCTCCTCGGTCTCGGCGTCCAGGGGCGTACGGCCGGCGTTGATCTCCGCGCGGGCGTACTCCTCCAGAATCTGGGCGATGACCGCGCGGGCGTACTGCCGTTCGTCCTCGGTGGACATCGGCGTGACGCCGGCCGCCTGGTCCTGACGGCGCTGCTCGGCGATGCGGTCACCGGCGTCCTGCCGGAACCGCTTGACCAACTGGTGGTCGACAGCGGTCATCGCCCGGCTCCCGCGTGGGGCTCTCGTATCCGTACGGTCCAGGTGGCGCCGTACTGCTGGTGGAGGTCCGCGGTGACCTTGCGGGCCGAACGGATGAGCAGCGACTTGTCCAGCCGGCCCCGCTTACGGCCGGCCAGCTGGTCGGCGCCCGTCGGGTCGTCCGCGATCGTGCCGACGACGCGGGCGCCGGTCTGGGCGTGCACCAGCATGTCGTTGACCTGGTTGACCAGCTTGCCGGAGCTGCTCGGGTCGGCGACCAGGAGCACGCCGATCAGCGGGGTGCCCAGGGCGGCGGCGCCGCGCGGGCCGCCGTGCAGCTTGGTGGAGAGGGCGGCGGCGCGGTCCCGGACGCGGGCGAGGGCCTCGGGCTCGGTGCGCGAGACCAGCAGCACCAGGGCCGCGTGCGGGAACAGCTCCACGGCCGGGGTGTCCCCGCTGACGCGTCCGCAGTCGGCGATGACGTCGGCGGGTGCGTTCGGGGAGTCGGCGAGGGAGGCGAAGGCACGGCCGAGGGTCGGCCACAGGCCCGCCAGACCGGCGGCCTGCTCGGCGATGCCGAGCCCGACGAGAACCTCCAGCCCGCCGCTCAACGGCTGCACGTGGTCCCAGAGTTGATCCGGGACGAGCCCGCGCCGCGCGGTAGCGGCTATGGACAGCATGCCGGTGTTCGGGTTCAGCGGCCCGCCGTGCGCGGCGGCACTGCGGTACACCAGGTCACCGCCGGCCGGGTCGGCCTCGGCGAGCAGCACCCGCCGCGGCCAGACCGCCGCGAGGGCGACGGCCACGGTGGTGACGCCGGGGGAACCCTTGTCGGCGGCGAGAGCGATGAGCGCCATGGGTACGGTGCCGCCTTCTAGTTGCCGGTGCCGGTGCCGGTGCCGTTGCCGGGGACGCGCACGACGGCCACCGCCTTGGCGGACGCGGCACGCGCCACGGCGGCGGCGTCGGACTCGTTGACGAGGAGGGTGAGGGAGAGGTTGCCGGTGCTGATGGTGGCGTCGCTGTCGTCGGACACCTTGTACACCTTCGCGTCACCGACGATCGGGCCGCCACCGGAGGAGCCGGCCGTGGAACCGCTGCTCTTGTCCGCACTCGAGCCGGTGGTGTCGACGTTGTAGACGGCGACGGTGTCACCGGACTTGATGTCCACCGGGTACTGCCCCTCCTTGAGGGACACACCGACGGCGGCCTTGCCGGCCGGGAGCGAGCTGCCCTCCGCGAACATCTCGCCGATGACGACGGTGCCCTTGTAGATCGTGCTCTTGGCCTTGAGGGTCTTCAGGGTGCCGAGCTGGTTCCACTTGACGTAGTGGATGCTGCTGTCGTCGGCGACCATCACGGACGTCGTGTTGCTGTCGCTGACGGACTCACCGGCCTGGATGTCCTTCGTCACCTTGACGACCTCGATCCGGTCACCGGCACGCAGCACGAGCGTGGTGGCGCCCAGCGCACCGAGCAGGATCAGCAGCACCGCGAGCGCGGCCAGCGCGGGCTTGCGCTCACGTGGCGGTGTGGGAAGCCGGTCCCCGACCGACGGCTGAGCCGGAGCGACGGAACGACCGACGCCCGCCCCCGTACGCTCTTGGATCTTCACGCAACCGCTCCCCGTACATCCAAGAAAATGTCTGCCAATTGCCGTGCAAGAAAAGACACTTCGCCCCCCGGGTCATCTTTGCCGGATACCCAGCGCCGGGGCCAGTGTCAAGCGATCGCACCGTATCAGTCAGGCATAAGCCCCTCAAGGCGGGTTCCCGCTCCTCGACCTCATCCGACCAGTTGTTTCACTCCGCAACTGCCTTTTCCGCCCGGTCAGATGGACAGCCGATATGGATGACACGAGCCCTGTGTGCCAGCGAACGGGCCATGCCATGATCCTCCAGTGACGAGGACACCACTCCCGCCCTCCCAACTCCCCCTCAGCGGCGCGACCTTGACGGCCGACCCCAGCCTCCTGTCGGCGGTCCGCGCGATCGGCACACGCCGGGGGGTCGACTACACGGACGACGCGACGGTGACCGCGCTCCTCACCGAACGCCGTCGCGCCCTGGAGGCAACCCAGCGCGGCCCACTGGCCTGGCTGGGCGGCCTGACCCTCACGGCGGGAGTAATGCTGCCCCTCTCCTACCCCTTCCTGCCCGCCCAGGCCGCGAAGGCGGCCCTCATCGTCGCGATCCTGTTGATCGCCGTCGCCGTAGCCACCCTCGTCCAAGTGCGCGTCCGCTGGAAGCGCGAGCTGACCCACCCGGCGCTCGCCGGTTACCGCGAGGTGCTGGGCATGGCACGGGCGCACGGACTGCCGCTGGAACACGTCCCCGGATGGCTGGAGGGGCGCAACTCCGGCCCGGGCGGGGACGGGGGCAGGAAGACGGTGGCGCCGATTCCCTCGTACGAGGCAGTACCGGCCGGTCAGGCGATTCCCCCGAACGAGCACCAGGGGGAGGACGAACGCGAAACGGACCAAGGTGGGCACACCCCACCCCCGGTCCCCCCGAAACCCCCCGCGGTCACCGAGTACGAGACACTCGCCGACCAGGGCGGCTGGCATGACGAGGCCGGCTGCCTGCTGGCACTGGCAGGAGTCGTCGGCGCCCTCTGGGCGGCCATGTCGGACGAGCCCGTCGGCTACGGCGCCCTCGCCCTCATCCCCCTGGCGGTCCTGATCTGGCTGGCCGGCCTCCGCCAGTACGGCGAGAAGCAGCGGCTACGCGCCGAGGCGGTGGCGTACGTCAGGGCCGTAATGGAAGCACAGGCCGACGGGGCACGGGTGCCGGAACTGTCGCCTACGCTGCGGAGGTTGCTGGGCTCAGCCAGGCCAAGCCCACCGCCCCCGCAGCGCAGATCACGTTGAAGAGAAGCCACGTGACCCAACCCGTCCGCCCCCAAGGCCCCTCACCGGATCCGCAATCGCCACGGTTGCGGCGGCCTGCTTGGGCGCGCTCTGACTCACTTCTCTCCCGCCCTTCGAACCTCTCCCGCCCTTCGATATGCAGCGGCAAGTCCTCAAGGTAGTTCACGGCAGCGAACCGTGACCGCGTCCGCGCTTCGCCGTTGCGGTCACCTTACCCACGACTCCAGGGCCTCCTGGCGGAACTCCGGGCGCCACCGATAGCGTCTGTGCTCTTGACTGGTCCTTATGTCATGGGGAGCCCAACGTGAAGCGCCGTCATTTGCCCGTTGCTGTCGCGCTCGCCGCAACCGCAGCCGTCCTGCTCACAGCTTGCGGAGGTGGTAAGGACGAAGGTTCCAAGGGCAACGACAAGATCGCCGGTGCCGGAACGGGCGGCAGCACGACCTCGGCGTCGCCGAGCGCCGACGGCACCGTCGACCGCCCGAAGATCTCGCTGCCGAGCGACCTCACCGACACCTTCGAGAGCTGGAAGACGGGCGACGCGAAGAAGGACGCGATTCTCGGGGACGTGGCCCAGCGAATCGACGCCACCAACTACGCCATCACGCAGGGTGATGCCGATGAACCGGCCCTGAGCTTCTACTACAGCGGGACCGCCCTGGCAGACGCCAAGGACTGGGTCCAGTCCATCGCGAAGGACGGCTACACGATCACCGGCGCCAACCGCTATTACAACGCCAAGATCGATGTCTTCGACTCCGCATCGGCGGGTGTCGTCTACTGCGAGGACCAGGGCAAGGCCTACGCCGAGGACCGCAAGTCCAAGAAGGTCCACAAGACCGAGGTGACGAACAAGTCGTACGTCCTCTACTCAACCCGCGTGGAGAAGAACAAGCAGGGCGTCTGGCAGACCACGAAGCTCACCTCCCAGAGGGGGCACAAGTCGTGTACTCCGTGACGCGGGGCGGCAGGCTTGCCGCGGCAGGATTCCTCACTGCCACTCTTCTGTTCACCTCCTCCGCTACGGCCCTCGCCGACTGGCCGCCCAGCAACGGCACCCAGGGGCACACGAAACAGATCGGTAGTTCCAACGCGGGCACCTTGGTCTCCAAGGTCACTTACTCAGGTTCCGTACGCGGACACGGAAGCAGCGGTCCCTCGGTGCAGCCCGTGACGGACTGGACCCCGCCCGCGTGCTGGTACGAACCGCGCTCAGCAGGCGAGTTCAAGCAGTACGTCGAGAAGATGTACGAGGAGACGATCAATACGCCTGGGCAGGCCAACTACGCGAAGGCCGCCGTAGGACAGTTCCGGGACATCTACAAGGACGGCAAGTACAAGGACTACAACGAGGACAAGGCCGACGAGGGCAACTGGTGGGTCGCCGTCCAGAACCCGGATAGCATGGACGATCCCGCGAGCATGGAATGCAGCGAGCTCCCCTTCTGGGTGAAGAACAACGATGACCCCGGCGTCCCCCAAGCGGTCACTCCGAAGATCCTCGCCGAAGCCGCGTACAACGCCATCCAGCTCCCCTCGACCAAGGTCGACCTCGCGCCCGAGCAGGTGACCAAGGTCAACCTCGCCACCTGGGCGTGGCTCGACAAGGCCAGGTTCAAGAAGGTCGCCGTGACCGCCTCCCTCAACGCCGGCGGCCTCAACATCGAGGCCACGACGACCGCGAAGCCCGTCGCCCTCAAGCTGGAGCCCGGCACCGGCGACGCCGAGACGTACCCGGCCTCGGGTGAGTGCACCATCAACGCGGACGGCTCCATCGGCCAGCCCTACGCCAAGGGCGACGCCGACCGGACCCCACCCTGTGGCATCAGGTACCTCCGCTCCTCCGGAGACGGCACGTACAAGCTGAGGGCCACCGTCACCTGGCAGATCAGCTGGACCGGCTCCGGCGGCACAGGCGGCGACCTGCCCGACGGGACCTTCGGGGCGACGCAGGACGTCACCGTGCAGGAAGTACAGGCGGTCAACAGGTGACGCAGGCCGATATCACCCTCCGGTGGCATCACGCGTGGGAAAAGTCCTGGTGTCGATCTTCACCCGTTCTCCGGTGGCCAGGGTGAAGCTGACCGGCTCGCCGTAGGGGATCTCGACCACCTGTCCGTAGCCGGAGGCATGCGGCTCCGACATCAGCGTGACGGTCTTCCGGAACGGGTCGGCGATCATGTAGAAGTCGATCCCGAAACGTCCGTACTTCTGGACGTTCCGCACGTAGTCCTTCTCGTCCTCCGGCTCGGACGGGACCTCGATCACCGCCAGCACGTCGAGGCAGGAGTAGCTGTTCTTCCGCCGCTCGGCGTCGAAGTCCACGATCGTCAGGTCCGGCGCCGCGTCGTTCTCCCCGGGAAAGGTGATCAGCACATCCCCGAAGACCCGCTCCCGGGCGATTCCAGCAGCCTTCACCGCGTCCTTCACATCGGAAACGGTCCAGTCCTGCTCCGGGCTCTGCGGCGTCATGATCACCCTGCCCTCGAAGACCTCGACCTTGTAACCCTCGGGGATGCCGCCCCGCTCGATCAGCTCACTCATGATGGACACGGGAACTCACCTCCTACGGGCATTATGACTGGCCTGAGAGAAGCAGTCGCGGTTTCCGGCGCCGGGCCTCACTCCCTGTCGCGGTAGCGTCATTCCTCTTGACCGATCTGTTGTCTCACGGGGAGTCCACTGTGAACCGCCGCGCCGTGCCTGTTGCTATCGCCCTTGCCGCAACCGCGTTTCTCCTGCTCACGGCGTGCGGTGGGGCTGGCGTCGGCAAGTCCGCGGACAACGACGGGATCACCGATGCCGGTACCGGCGGCGCAGCGGTCTCCACTTCGCCGAATCCGTCGGCAGCCGACGTTCACCGTCCCGACATGACACTTCCGAGTGATGTCACGGAGACCTTCGAGGGCTGGAAGACAGGCGACTCCACGAAGGACGCGATCCTGGCGGACGCCGGCAAGGCCCAGACCGCGGTGACGTACGCGGTCACACAGGACGACCCCAAGTCCCCTGCCCTGTCGTTCTACCAGGCCGACACCGCCCTGGCGGGTAGCCAGGACTGGGTCAAGTCGATCGTGGACGCAGGCTTCACCTACTCGGGATCGGTTCGCTACTACGCCGCCAAGATCGGCGCGTTCGACGACAAGTCGGCCGGTGTCTCGTACTGCGCGGACGAGAGCAAGGCGTACAACAAGAACCGCAAGACCAAGAAGGTCGACAAGGTACCGGCGACGTCCGACTCCTACGTGCTGTACAGCACACGTTTGGAGTTGAACGACAAGGGCGTGTGGCAGACCACAAAGCTCCAGTCGGAACGGGGCCACAAGGCGTGCTCGCCCTGAGGATCAAGCCTGGCCTTCGGTGAACGATCAACATTCTGACCCGCGGGTTCATCAGGATGTGCCGACTCCTGCGCGAGGAGGCGCCGTCACAAACACCACACATCCGCTTCGCCCTATTTTGTAGCGGTAATTGTCACCCCAAAGTGAAGGTACGGCCTGGCAAAACCCGTGACACCACCGCTACCGTCAACACCCTTGGTTGACCTTTTGTCACACGGGGAGCCCACCATGAATCACCCTTCGCCCGCCATCCCCCTGTTCCACCCAGGTCCGGCACAGGAAGGCTGAGCTGTCCCATGGCAGATGACTCGGACCTCATCGTCAACGTCGAACTGCTCGTCGAGACGGAGTCCCGACTCAAAGGCATCCAGAAGGAACTCAAGAACCTCAACCACCGAAAAGACGATATGCACCCCCACTGGGGCAGTGGCGAAATTGCCGACAAGATGGATGATTTCGTCGACAATTGGGACGATTATCGGACCAAGATGCTGGAGAGCATCAAAACGGTCGGAGAACTGGTCAAGTCCACGATCGACGGCTTTACGGGCCTGGATGCCCAGCTCGCGAACGAGCTGCGGAAGGCAAGGAAGAACAAGAAGTGAGCGCAACGTCGAAGCCGCGTCCCCGCGACTGGCAACCGCTCGCCGATTCCGATCCCGTGCCGGGCGACCCGGAAGAGATCCGCGATGAGGTCAAACACATGATCTCGGTCGCCGAAAACCTGCGCGTACAGGCAAAATTGCTTCGCGGCATCAAGAGCGACAATGAGCTCAAGGGTAAGTACGCCACGAAGCTGCGTGACGAGTCGGATGTCCTGGAGAAGCACCTGTGCGAGGTGGCCGAACGCTACGAGCATGTACATGGCCATTTGACCCACTGGGCCAACGAACTTGAGGACTTCCAGTCCGACGCTGACAAAGTACTGGCCGACGCCAAGAGAGAACAGCAGGAACTGGAGGCGGACAAGGCCAAGAAGAAGTCCGGCGACAACGGCACCCCGCACCCCGCGGAAAGCGGAACCGAGGGCGACCCACTCGAGAAGTTCCGCATCCGACTGGACCGCATCACGGGAGATCGTGATGAGCGCGCAGCGCACTACGCGCGCAAGATCGGTGGCCAGCTGAGCGACGTCATCAAGGACAGTTGGTGGGACGACATCAAGGGATGGGCCCACGACCATGCTAAAGGCATCAAGATTCTCCTTGATGGACTGGGCTGGGTCGCGACCATCGCCGGAATAGTTGCCATCTGGATTCCCGTACTGAACCTCCTAGTCCTCGGGATCGCCATTCTGACTATCCTGACGAGATCCGTCCTGGTCGCGTCAGGTGACGCATCATGGACTGATTTGGCCTTCGATGTCGGCGGACTACTCCTGATGGGTGTCGGACGCGGCGGTCTCGCCGCACTGAAGGGTGCCAACAAGGTCACGAGTGCTGCTGCCCAGACCACCCGCACGGCAGGGCTGAAAGCGGGCCTCAGGTCGCACAAGGGGATGCTGGACGATCTGGGCAAAGCAATGGCGAACGCCGAGGACGATGCATCCAGAAAGTTCTTCTCGGACCTACGGAATTACACCTTGAAGAAGATCTCCAGAGACACCGGCCTTGTCGCCAAGGGGCCAGCCGAGGTGTCGACGGTGTCCAAGTGGCTTCACCTCGGCGACGACGAGGCAGCCGGATTGTTCGGACAACTCCGAGCGAACAAGGGCGCGTTCCCCGATGCCGTGGCCGGTGGAGCCTCCAAGGCCGGACACGCAGGTTACGCGACAGCCATGGCTGCCGCCTACGGTGGCATGGGAGTCGATGTCGCCGACAAGGCACTGAGCCAGAGCGATTCCATCGGTTGGGCGGCCGAGGAGGGCTTGCTCCCCGGGGACAAACCGTACAACGAGGGCTACAACACATGGAAGGGCAGTGGCTGGATGCCCGCTCCGGACACGCACTGGTGAACACGGATGTCCACTGCTGATACATCGAGAAGCTCGGCAGGAATTGTAGGAAAATGGCTGAATCCCTAAAAGAGCAGTTGGGCACCGGGGTGCACTTCAGAGTGCGTGTGACCATCATCGGAGCCCTGTTGTCCGTCATCCCACTGATCGTGATAGCGCTCCTGACCCCCGACTCAGGTCGCCGAGTTGTCTTCTGGCTCTACTGGCTCCTGCTGTCGGGCTGCCTGTTCCATCTCCTCTGGATCCTGTTCAAGAACCCCACGCCCAGCAAGCGCCCGCCACTGCTGACACGTGATCTGGCCATGGGCTGGGCCATTCTGCTGCCCAGCCTTATCAGCTCTTTCTGGCCGGGCATCATCGGAGCTCCTCTGTTCACCGCGCTGGTTGGCGCGACTTGGGTCACAGAAAAGATTCGGAACCGCAGTGTCACCCCATGAGAACTCCGTAGAAAACTTCCACATCCCCACGGGATTCAATGTGGTACCGCCACCGGGGTGGGACGTTATTCCGCTCCGGGACGGAACTGACGAGGCGATCAATCGGATCATGGCAAAGTCCGTTTCCCAGCTCCCTGCTGGGTTCCCGAAGGATGATCTCCCCAAAGCCCGGTTGCGGCTCATGAAGGAACTGAAGGAAACCGTTCGGCAGGCACGCAAGTCCGATGGGCTTACGCTATATCTTCCGGTTGAGCGAATTCACGGCGTGATCATCCCTGCCTCCTTCATCGCCTCAGAGCCGATCGATGCACCGGCGGGGAACGGCTCCGAAGATCCTCTCAACGATCTCGCCCATGATGCCGAGGGGGCCTCAAGACGGGAACTCGACGGAACGGTAGCCGTTCGAACCCTGCAGAAGCTGCCTCCTGCGCCTGACAACGGGGTTGACATGCCGTCATGGCGGGTTCAGTACATCGTGCCCATTCCCAACAGCCTTCCCCCTAAGTGGCTGACGTTCTCCTTCAGCGCATTGATCGCCGTCGACATGGGCATTGAGTTCACCGAAACCCTGGTCGATCTGTTCGATGCCGTAATGACCACGTTCCGCTGGAGCTACGCATGATGACCGTCGAGACTGACTCTGATCCCGCACTGTGGTTTCACATGCCGCTGGGCGGTGACAAGGCGGAGTTCGCACAGTGGCTGGACCTGCAAATCAAGGCGAGTGCCCTGCTCCATCAGCGCAAGCTCACCTGGCGTGAGAAGCGCGGGATGAAGAAGTTCCTCGAAGCGTCGGCTGCGATGCTGCGCAACAGCGTCGAAGCGGACCAAGCCTTCCTCTTCGGTCCGATTCCGCCCCAAGCTGCACCCTTGGTGCTGTTCACCAAGCAGTTCGCGTGCAACGAGGAGCACAGCGACCTGCACTTGAGCATGTTGGCTGAGCCGGACCCAGGAACGGCCGCCGCCAGTCAGCGCGTCGAAACGGTCCCCTTCGCCTCGCCGCACTTCGGTGAAGGCCTGCGCTGCCTGCGTAGCTGGACGGGCCCCGACGGTGGCCTGCTGCTCTCCGTGGCCTATGCCTGGAACGACCCGGTCCACCACATCGACCTGCTCGTCAAAGGCCACTACGACGACCCCGCCCTACTTGAGGCGTCCTTCGATGCCATCGACGACTTCGCCCGCAGCCTCCGGCTCGGTGCCGGCGACGGTGAATCCTGACGGTGACATCCAGGGTCAAGCAACGTGGGACTGCCCAACGGCTCGGCGTCCAAGCCGAAGCGGGTGAATGGTGCACGCTCGGCAAGATCCCGCAGCCGCCCGCGGACGTGCTCGAGGCCGCAGGCAACCCTCCACTCCGCCCCGCGAGACTACGCCCGCTGGGCATGGTCGGGGCGGTTCTCGCCGTGCTGTTCATGCCGTTGCTCATGCTGCTGACCCTTCTGTCCAACGCGGAAGAAGCGGTCAAACGGGCCCTTGCCACCACGGGCGAGAAGGCTCGGTTGCGGGGCAAGGACGAGGATGACAGGCGTCGGGACGCCTCCGTCGCCGAGCAAGGCCTCGACCGGGTCTTCGACGGGAACTGGCACGGCAGCGCCGGTCAGTTCCTGCTGCGCTGGTACAGCCACTCCACTCACCACCAGCGGCTGGTCCTCGCCACCCGGGACGGGATCGTCCTGGCGGCTCCGCCGCAGCGCGTGACCGTGGGGCGCGATAAGCACATGCAGGTCGTCGCCCGTCTTCCCGCCACGGAGGCGATCCTCGTCGACCCGTTCTCCGGTGAGTTCGAGACGAGGACGGTACTGATCCGCTTCCGTGACGGGTCGTGGCTGCGCGTCGAGACCGAAGAACCCCGCAGCGATCTGCACACGTACCTGATCCGGCAGCCCCTGCCCGACAGCTGACCACGCCGGCCGGCCCGGTGCCTGCCCGTGCGTCCGGCTTCCGTCGGCGCACGGGCAGGCACCGGGCCGCCGAAGGTGGTTACTTGCTCCGGGCCGCCTTCGCCAGTTCGTCGTCGATCTGCTCGAACTTGTCGGCCGCGTTGGTCAGGTAGTCGCCCATGCCGTCCAGGCCGTCGACCGTGTCCTTGGCGCCGCGGACAAACTCGTCGAAGTTCTCGTCGAAGGCCTTCGAGGAGCTCTTGGTGACGTAGCCGGACTCGACGAGGTTGGCGATGTACTTGCGGAGGGCGTCGAGCTTCTCGTGGAGCTTTTCCTTCTCCTTGACGACGTGCTTGGCCGCGTCGCGCATGTCCTGGTAGGTGACGTCAAGGTCCTTGGCCATGAACCGCTCCTCTTCAAAACGCCGCAGGGCCAACCCCCGTGGCTCCCTGTCACTCTTGAGGCAGCAGCTTACGGGGGTGGCCCGAAGCGTCACATCCCCTATCCGGGAACGGAGTTCGTTGCCTTCGGGAAGAGCGGATATCGTCACTGGCGGCACTGAAGACGGCCGCAGCGGCCCTGGGGAGGACAAGCGTGCGCCTGACTCTGACCGTCGTCGACCCGTTCGGCGGGGGCTCGGCCGACGTCGTGCTCGACGCCGACCCCGAGTCCACCGTGGGGGACATCGCGCAGGAGCTCGCCAAGCAGGTGGGGCAGGGCGGGGCGCAGGTCATTCCCATCGGGCAGGGCGGGCAGGGCGGCCAGGGCCTGTCGGGCGCCGTGCGCGGCAGCGGTCCTCAGGTGTACGTGGACGGGTACGCGGTCGATCCCGCCGCCACCGTGGTCGGCTCGCCGCTGCGTGAAGGGGCCGTCGTCAGTCTGCAGGATCCCGCCGGGTGTCTGCCCGGCGAGCCCACCGGGCTGGTCGAGCTGCGGGTGGCCGGCGGGCCCGCCGCCGGGTTCGTGCACCGGCTGGGTGTCGGGCGGTACGACATCGGCAGTGGGGCGGCCGCGTACGTGCGGATCGACGATCCCGAAGTCGACGCGCGGGCCTTGACGTTGTCAGTTGCAACCGACGGCGGCTGCCGGGTCGCCGTCCATCAGGACAAGGAGACCGTCACGCTGGACGGTCGGGCGGTCGACGGGGACGACTGGCCCCTCGGCGGGCAGATAGCCGTCGGCAACAGCCTGCTGGAGCTGGCCCGTTACACCCCGCCCAACGCCGCCCTGAAGTGGTCCGAGGACGGGATCGGGCTCGACTACAACCGGCCGCCCCGGCTGCGTCCGCCCGAGCGGCAGACCAAGTTCCGGCTGCCGACGCCGCCACGGGAGTACGAGGCCCGGCCGCTGCCCTGGCTGATGGCGCTGACGCCGCTGGTCGGGTCGGTCGTGTCGGTGCTCATCTTCCACCGCTGGTACTACCTGATCATGGCGGGGCTCAGTCCCGTCCTGCTCTTCGCCAACTACTTCATGGACAAGAAGCACGGACGCAAGTCCCATGCGAAGCAGGTCAAGGAGTACAAGGAGCAGAAGGAGCGGATCGAGAAGGACGCGCGGGACGCGCTGACCGCCGAGCGGCAGGACCGGCGGGGAGCCGTGCCCGACCCGGCCTCCGTGCTCTCCCTCGGCACCGGGCCCCGGACCCGGCTGTGGGAGCGCCGGCGCACCGACCGCGACCATCTCCTCGTCCGGGTCGGCACCGGGCGGCTGCCGTCGGAGGTCGTGCTCGACGACCCCGAGCAGGACGACCACCGGCGCCAGGTCACCTGGTACATCGAGGACGCCCCCGTCGCCCTGTCCCTGCGCTCCCTGGGCGTCATCGGCATGGCGGGGCCGGGTGACTCCGCGCGGGCGCTCGGGCGGTGGGCCGTCGCCCAGACCGCGGCGCTGCACAGCCCGATGGACGTGCAGTTCTACGTACTGAGCGAGAACTCCGCGCAGGACAGCTGGGACTGGGTGCGGTGGCTGCCGCACGCGAAGCCGGCCGGTGGCCAGGACGCGAACGTCCTCATCGGCACCGACGCCGAGACCGTCGGCGCGCGTATCGGCGAGCTGACGCAGATCCTCGACGCCCGCAAGAAGGCCGCCGAGCAGAACCGCGGCCAGGGCACCTCCTTCAGCGAGCCGGACATCGTCGTCGTGTGGGACGGGTCGCGGCGGCTGCGGTCCCTGCCGGGCGTGGTGCGGTTGCTGCGGGAGGGGCCCGCCGTGTCCCTGTACGCCGTCTGCCTCGACGCCGAGGAACGGTTCCTGCCGGGCGAGTGCCAGGCGTTCGTGGTCGCCGAGCCCAAGGCGCGGGAGTACGACCCCGCCGGGCAGCAGCCGGTGCGGCAGCAGGCCGCCGGGGGCTTCCCCTCCTTCCACCAGGCCTGGCAGAACACCGAACCGCAGACCGAACAGGCCCAGCAGGCGCAGGAGTTGCGGTTGCGCGTCGAGGAGGCGGGGGCGGAGCGGCTGACGGACGTACGGCCCGACTTCGTCTCGCCCGGCTGGTGCCTGCGCCTCGCCCGTGCCCTGTCGCCGCTGCGGGACATCAGCGGCGAGACCGAGGACTCCGCGCTGCCGGGTGCCAGCCGGCTGCTGGACGTGCTGCAGCTGGAGCCGCCGACGAGCGATGCCATCGTGGCGCGCTGGCGGACGGGCGGGCAGTCGACGACGGCGGTGATCGGTGAGTCGTACGACGGTCCCTTCGGCATCGACATGCGGCGCGACGGCCCGCACGGTCTGATCGCCGGTACGACCGGTTCCGGCAAGTCGGAGCTGCTGCAGACGATCGTGGCGTCGCTGGCCGTGGTCAACACGCCGGAGAACATGACGTTCGTCCTCGTCGACTACAAAGGCGGTTCGGCGTTCAAGGACTGTGTGAAGCTGCCGCACACCGTCGGTATGGTGACCGATCTCGACGCCCACCTGGTCGAACGCGCCCTGGAGTCGCTGGGAGCCGAGCTGAAGCGGCGCGAGCACATCCTGGCCGCCGCCGACGCCAAGGACATCGAGGACTACCAGGACCTGGTGAGGAGGAATCCGAGTCACGCGCCGGTGCCCCGGCTCCTCATCGTCATCGACGAGTTCGCGTCCATGGTGCGCGACCTGCCCGACTTCGTGACCGGCCTGGTCAACATCGCCCAGCGGGGCCGTTCGCTCGGCATCCACCTGCTGCTGGCCACCCAGCGGCCGAGCGGTGTCGTCTCGCCGGAGATCCGGGCCAACACCAACCTGCGGATCGCGCTGCGCGTGACGGACGGCGGCGAGTCGACGGACGTCATCGACTCGCCGGAGGCCGGCCACATCTCCAAGAGCACGCCGGGCCGGGCCTACGTACGCCTCGGACACGCCTCCCTGGTGCCCTTCCAGTCGGGCCGCGTCGGTGGCCGCCGTCCCGGCGCGGCGGACCCGGCGGCCCTCGCGCCCTGGGTCGGCGAGCTGACCTGGGAGGACCTGGGCCGGGCCGCCCTCGCCAAGCCGAAGGCCGAGGCACGGGAGGACGAGGAGATCACCGATCTGAAGGTGCTGGTGGACGCGGTCCGCGAGGCCAACCGGACGCTCGGCATCCCCGCCCAGCACAGCCCGTGGCTGCCGGCGCTCTCCGAGACGCTGCTGCTCGACGAGATCGAGGCCCCGGCCGTCCCAGCCGCCGCGGCGGCCGCGGGACCGGGCAAGCTGCCGCCCGCCCCGTACGGTGTGGAGGACCTGCCCGCCGACCAGGCCCGCCGCCCGGTCGTGGTCGACTTCTCCACCTTCGGCCACCTCATGATCGGCGGCGCGCCCCGCAGCGGCCGCTCCCAGGTGCTGCGGACCATCGCGGGCTCCCTCGCCCGCACCCACTCCTGCGCCGACGTCCACCTGTACGGCATCGACTGCGGCAACGGCGCGCTCAACGCGCTGACCCGGCTGCCGCACTGCGGCGCGGTCGTCGGCCGCAACCAGACCGAGCGGGTGATCCGCCTGGTCAACCGGCTCAAGGGTGAACTCTCGCGGCGCCAGGACCTGTTGGCGGAGAAGGGGTATGCCGACATCGGTGAGCAGCGGGCGGCGGCGGCCGAGGAGCAGCGGCTGCCGCACATCGTCGTGCTCCTCGACCGGTGGGAGGGCTGGGTGCCCACGCTGGGCGAGATCGACCACGGGTCGCTGACGGACGAGCTGACGACGATGATGCGGGAGGGCGCGAGCGTCGGCATGCACCTGGTACTCACCGGTGACCGGACCCTCCTCGTCGGCCGCATCGCGACGCTCACCGAGGACAAGTACGGCCTCCGGCTCGCCGACCGCAGCGACTTCGCCACGCTCGGCATCCCGGCCCGCAAGGTCCCGGAGGAGATCCCGCCGGGCCGTGCGTTCCGCAACGAGTCCGGTACGGAGACGCAGTTCGCGCTGCTGACGGAGGACACCTCCGGCCAGGGCCAGGCGGCGGCCGTCGCCGCGATCGGCGAGGCGGCGGCGGCCCGGGACGCGTCCGTGCCCCGCGCCCGGCGGCCCTTCCGGGTCGACAGCCTGCCCAGCCGGATCTCGTTCCCGGACGCCTGGGAAATGCGCGACCCGGAGGCCTCGCGGTCCCGGCTGTGGGCGCTGGCGGGCATCGGCGGCGACGAGATCGTGGGGTTCGGGCCGGACCTGGCCGAGGGCGTGCCGGCCTTCGTGATCGCGGGCCCGGCCAAGTCCGGCCGCTCGACGGTCCTGATGAACTTCGCCCGGTCCTTCCTCGCGCAGGGCGTGCGGCTGGTCGTCGCGGCTCCCCGTCAGTCCCCGCTGCGCGGGCTGGACGGCACCGAGGGCGTGCTGAAGGTCTTCACCGGCGACGACATCGACGAGGACGACTTCGAGGAGGTCATCGACTCGGCGTCGGTCGAGGAGCCGATCGCCGTGCTCGTCGACGACGGCGAGATCCTCGAGGACTGCGACGCCGAGAGCCATCTGAAGAAGATCGTCTCGCGGGGCGCCGAACGCGGCCTCGCCCTCGTCATCGCCGGTGACGAGGAGGACGTGTGCAGCGGCTTCTCCGGCTGGCAGGTCGACGCCAAGAAGGGCCGCCGCGGCATCCTGCTCTCCCCGCAGGACACCTCCAGCGGTGACCTGGCCGGCGTACGGCTGAACCGGAGCCTGGTCGGCGGGCAGGTGGTGCCCGGCAAGGGCATGCTGCACCTCGGCGACGGGGAGCTGCGCACGGTCGTGATCCCCGGGTGAGCGGGGGGGTCGGCCAAGCCGAAGCGGGGGAAGGCGGCACCGGCCGCGCTGCGGTACGAGCACGGGCGCCGGCCGGCGGTACCGGCGAAGAAGCAGGATTTCTCCTGTCTGGGCTGCGCCGGGATCGTGTTCGTCTCCCTGGCCCTCGTCGTGCCGGTGGCCCTGGCCGACCACGCATGGGGCGACGAGGTGTGGGGCGACCTGGCTCCGGCCTGGCCGGGTGGCGCCTATGCCTTCGCCGCCACCGTCGGCGCCCTGGTCCCGCTCGCGCTCGCCGCGCTGATGGCGCCGCTGTCCCGGATGAACTGGAAGCGGAGCAAGGGGTGTTCGGTGGGGTGGGCGGTCGTCGGCGCGCCGGGGTTCGCCCTGGGCTGGGTGCTGACCGTCGTGATCTCCGGCGCCTTCCGGCCCAAGCACCGGCGGAACTGGGACAGTGAGTGCCACAGCCGGGGCCACGCCTGCTGGGTGCACGAGCGGTATCCGTGGATCTGGGCGGTGGGCGTGCTCGCCACGCTGGTGACGGCCGCGCTGCTGATCACCGTCCTGGTCCGGCTGGTCCGGCGCGCCGACCGCGCGTCCCGGCCCGCTGGGGGAAACATCCCCTAGCCGACCTTCGACATCCGCGAGACCGGGTTGCCCTCCGCCGAGCTGTCCGAGGTGTACTTCAGGTCGTCGCCGACCGGCGTCAACTCCACCTGGTGGGCGGCGGGGTTGCAGCCGTCGTGGTTGCCCTTGGCGCCCACCGAGGTGGCGAGGATCCGGGTCGGCGTGACCTTCTTCAGGGTCAGTACGTCGGTGCACACGCCGCCGAGCTGGTCGGTCTGCGTCAGCCGGCCCAGCTCCCTTCCCACGGTGGCCTGGTGGACGGTGAGCCGGAAGGTGCCGACGGGCAGGTTGCCGTCGAGGGCGGTGGCCTGGCCCTCCCAGGTCCCGAGGTAGCGGGCGGGGACCGGGAGCCGGACGGGGGTGGCGGTGGCACTGGACGTGGAGTCGCCCGCGGAGCCGGGGCCAGTGCCGGTGGCGGTGTCGGCGGGTGCCGGCGAGTATGCGCTGCCCCCGGCCGAGTCGTTGTCGCCGCCGCCGGTCATCGGCCGCACCAGGAAGGCGAGCCCCACGGTCACCCCCGCGAGCGCTCCCGCGACGGCCAGCGCGACGGTGCAGCTGACCCGGCGCCCGCGGCCCTGCTCGCCCGGGGTGGAGGTGGCCGCCATGGTGACGGACACCTTGCCGGGCCGCTGCTCGAAGGGGTGCGGGGGCGCGTCCCGGGGCCCGGGCATGGCGACCGGCCCCGGCCCCGGCATCACCGGCGCCGGCCCGAACTCCCCGGGCCCGGGCGCGGCCCCGCCCACCGAAGCCCCGTTCCCCGAAGCCCCGATCCCCGAAGCCCCGCCCACCGAAGGGCTGCTGAACCCCACCGGACCGGACGGCACCGCCTCCGCGGCCTCCAGGTTCAACAGGTGTACGGCGCTGCGGCTGACCTGTTCGACCAGCGGGCCCGGCAGCCAGCCGCCGGCGACCAGCCGGGCCGCGCCGTCGGGAGCGAGCCGCCGGGCCACCTCCCCGGGCGTGGGGCGGTGGCCGGGTTCCTTGGCCAGGCAGGCCTCGGCGACCTCCCGCAGGTCTCCGCCGAGCGCGCCGAGCTCCGGCTCCTCGTGGACGACCTTGTACAGCAGCGCGGCCGAGGAGTCCCCGGGGAAGGGCGGTTCGCCGGTCGCCGCGTACGCCAGGACCGCGCCGAGGGAGAAGACGTCCGCCGCGCCGGTGACGCCCTTGCCGACGATCTGCTCGGGGGACATGTAGCCGGGCGAGCCGACGGAGACGCCGGAGGAGGTCAGGGACGCGGTGCCGGCGGTGGCGCGGGCGATCCCGAAGTCGATCAGGAGGGGGCCGTCGAGGGTGAGCAGCACGTTGGACGGCTTGACGTCCCGGTGCACCAGGCCGAGTTCGTGGACGGCCGCCAGCGCCTCGGCGAGGCCGGCGCCCAGGGCTCGTACCGAGGACGTGGGCAGCGGTCCGTCGGCCTCCACCGCCGCGGCGAGGGTCGGCCCGGCCGCGTAGGCCGTGGCGACCCAGGGCACGGGGGCGTCGGGGTCGGCGTCCAGGACGGGCGCCGTCCAGGCGCCGCCGACCCGCCGGGCGGCGGTGATCTCGCGCCGGAACCGGGCGCGGAACTCCTCGTCCAGCGCGAAGTGCGGGTGCACGATCTTGACCGCGACGGTCCGGCCGCCGGCGCTGCGGCCCAGGTAGACCCGTCCCATCCCGCCCGCGCCGAGCCGGCCGAGCAGCCGGTAGGGCCCGATGACGGCAGGTTCGTCGGCCGCGAGCGGCTGCATGGCGTCCCCTCTCCCCGTACGCCGGTCTCCCCCGTGGCGTACGCCGTGCAGCAGCGTAGTGATTACGGCTGGAGCAGTTCCACCTTCACGTCCGCCGGGAAGCCGGTCGTCGGCCCCACCCGGCGCGCGAACTCCGCGACCGCGTTCAGCTGCGGCGCGCCGAAACTGAAGTCCAGGGTGGTGAAGTACTGCTCGAGGGTCCGCTCGTCGAAGGCCTCCCAGCGGGCCGCCTGCTCGGCGACCTTGCCGACCTCCTCCAGGGAGAGGTTGCGGGAGGCGAGGAACGCCTTGTGCACCTGGCGGGTGATGTCGGGCTCGCGCTCCGCGTACTCGCGCCGGGCGGCCCACACCGCGAAGACGAACGGCAGTCCCGTCCACTCCTTCCACAGCGCGCCCAGGTCGTGCACGTCGAGCCCGTAGCGCGGCCCGTCGTGCAGGTTGGCCCGCAGCGCCGCGTCGCCGATGAGGACGGCGGCCTCGGCCTCCTGCATCATCAGGCTGAGGTCGGGCGGGCAGGTGTAGTAGTCGGGCCGGACGCCGTAGCGCTCGGCGAGCAGCAGCTGGGCCAGGCGGACGGAGGTGCGGGAGGTCGAGCCGAGGGCGACCCGGGCGCCGTCCAGCTGTTCGAGGGGGACCTGCGAGACGATCACGCAGGACATCACCGGGCCGTCGCAGCCGACGGCGATGTCGGGGAAGGCGACCAGGTCGTCCGCGTTGCGCAGGAACTCCACGAGGGTGACGGGCCCGATGTCGAGGTCCCCCCGGACCAGTCGCTCGCTGAGCTTCTCGGGGGTGTCCTTGGTCAGCTCGAAGTCGAGGAGGGTGCCGGTTCTCGCGAGCCCCCAGTACAGGGGCAGGCAGTTCAGGAACTGGATGTGACCGACGCGCGGCCGGATGCGAGAATTGTCCACATCGCGAGACTAGACCCCGCGGGATACGGCACCGCGCCCGGCCCTCGGTCAACTGGCCCAACCGGTGGTCAAACTTCCGGGTGACGTGATCTTGACCTCTATTGCTTCGGGCCGCCCACGTGCTAGGCTCGCCGCAAGTTGCAGTTTGGTTTCCCTTGCAGTACAGAGCCTGCGGAGCATGTAACCGCAGGCTCTAGTCGTTTTCAGACGTATGCAGTTGTGCGGCGCTTGCTTTTCACACTTGCAGGTTCTGGAGCAGGGCGACCCTTTGGGCCCAAGGAGGGCTTATGGCTACCGGAACCGTTAAGTGGTTCAACGCCGAAAAGGGCTTTGGCTTCATCGCCCAGGAAGGCGGCGGCCCCGACGTCTTCGTTCACTACTCAGCGATCAACGCCACCGGCTTCCGCTCCCTCGAGGAGAACCAGCAGGTGAGCTTCGACGTCACGCAGGGCCCGAAGGGTCCGCAGGCGGAGAACGTCACCCCTGTCTGATCGCAGTCAGATAAGCAGTACCCAAGGAGCCCCGCGCCGTCCGGCGACGGGGCTCCTGCCTTTTCCGCGAGTCCGCTTCTCCGCTTTCATCGTTCATTTCCGGTTCACACGTGCTGCATCACCAGTACGAACGTCGTTCCTTCCGTGAGCGCCTCGTACGTGTGCGGCACATCCCCGCGATAGGACACGTAGTCCCCCGGGCCGAGTTCGACGGCTTCCCCGTGCGGACCCGCCTTCACGCGGCCCTCGCCGACCACGATGTGCTCGACGGTCCCCGGAATGTGCGGCTCGGAATCCCGTACGGTGCCGGGCTCCAGCCATACGTAGTAAATGTCCCGCCGGGCGCCGGGCGGGCTCGCCGAAAGCAAGGTGGCGAGATAGCTGGACTGCTCGGAGTGCACGACGGGACCCTCGCCCGCCCTGATCACCTGAACCGCCGGCACGGGCGGCTCCACCAGCACGCTGAACGGCACCCCGAGGGCCACCGCCAGCGCCCAGATCGTCTCCATGCTCGGATTCCCGCCCGCCCCTTCCAGCTGCGACAGCGTGGACTTGGCGATCCCGGCCCGCTTGGCCAGCTCCGTCAGGGACAGCCCGGCGCGGCCGCGTTCCCGCCGGAGGGAGGCGGCGATCCAGTCGAGAGGGAGCCGGGCGGGGACTGAGTCGGGCATCGCGTTCGCTCCATCGGTACGATCGTTCGCCTTGACGAACGATATGGCTGCTGTTCATTGTAGAGAACATGCGTTCGCCTTTCCGAACACCGACATCGGCTCACCGCACCCGCACCGCCCTGGTCCGCGACAGCTCGCTGGTCTGGCTGGCGAGCGGCGTCGTGGGCGTCTCCTTCGGCGCGGTCTCCGTGGCCGGCGGTCTGCCGCTGTGGGTACCGGTGGTGATGTCGCTGGTGGTGTACGCCGGATCGGCCCAGTTCAGCGCGGTCGGCGTACTGCTCGCCGGCGGCGGGCCGCTGGCCGCGGCGGCCACCGGCCTGCTCCTCAACACCCGTACGGCCGCCTTCAGTCTCGCGGTCGCGGAGATCATCGGCCGGGGCCCGCTCGCCCGGCTCGCCGGCGCCCACCTGGTGACCGACGAGACCGTGGCCTTCGCCCTCGCCCAGCGCGACCCGGAACTGCGGCGCACGGCGTTCTGGGTCTTTGGCCTCGGCCTGTTCGTCACCTGGAACACCGGAGTGCTGGCCGGCGCGTTCGCCGGGAGCGCCCTCGGCGACACCGCCCGGTACGGCCTGGACGCCGCCTTCCCCGCCGTCCTCGTGGCCCTGGTCCTGCCCACCCTGCGCGCGGACCGGGCCGTACGGCGCTCCGCGCTGCTCGGCGCCGCCCTGGCCCTGGCGGTGACGCCCGCCGTCCCGGCCGGCGTACCGGTACTGGTGGCCCTGTGCGGGCTGCTGCCGCACCGCGCCGCCCGGCGGGAGGTGACCCGGTGAACGCGACGGCCGCGATGATCCTGGCCCTCGCCGTGGGCACGTACGCCTTCCGGCTGGTGGGACCCGTGCTGCACGGGCGCGTGGAGATACCGGCGCGGGTGCGGGAACTGGCCTCCGCCGGGGCGGTCGTGCTCCTGGTCGCCCTGCTGGCGACGGGCGCCCTCACCGAGGGCGGGGGCTTCGCGGGCTGGGCCCGGCCGGCCGGGGTACTGGCGGCGGGCGTGCTGGCCTGGCGGCGGGCACCGTTCGTGGTGGTGGTGCTGGGAGCGGCCGTGGTGACGGGGGTGCTGCGGGCGGCGGGGCTGGGGTGAGAACGGTGTGCGGCGCGGCGCGCCCCTGAGCCCAGCCTCGCCGACCGGGACACCGCCCTGCTCCTCGCCGAACTGGGGGCCGGGCGGGCCGTCGTGCCCGCGGTGCCCGGGCTGCCCGTCCCCGGGGAGGGGGAGCTGCGGCTCGTTCCCCTCCCCGGGCTGCGGCCCCTTCCCGTCGGCTGGGCCGTACGCCGCTGGGACGCGCTGGGTCCGGCGGCCTGAGCCGGGCCCTGCCCGCTCCCCCACCGCCCGGCTCGCCTTCCCCTCCCTTCACCAAGTCACCGGCAGCTCCACGGGGAACCGGCGGATGGTCTTCGCGTCCCACTGGATCTTCTCCGGCGGCACCGCCAGCCGCAGCCGCGGGAAGCGCTCCAGCAACCGCCCCACGGCCACCTCCAGCTCGGCCAGGGCCAGGGGCACGCCGATGCACCGGTGGCCGCCCCAGCCGAAGGTCATGTGGGGGGCGTGGGGGCGGCCGAAGTCGATGGCGTGGGGGTCCGGGTAGCGGGCGGGGTCGCGGTTCGCGGTCAGGTAGGACACGTGGACGAAGTCGCCGGCCCGGATCTTCGTGCCGTCCAGCTCGACGTCCTCCAGGGCGATCCGCGGGATGCCCACGCCCTTGCGGAAGGGGATGTACCGGAGCAGTTCGTGGATGACCTCCGGCAGGGTCTCGGGGTGCCGCTTCAGGTGGTCCATCAGTTCGGGCCGGGTCAGCAGCAGGTACACGATGTTGCTGATCTGGCAGGTGGCCGTGTCCTGGCCGCTGAGGACCAGGGTGAGGGTCATGACGGCCATTTCCCTGTCGTCGAGCTGGTCCTCGCCGTCCCGGGCGGCGATCATCGCGCTGATGATGTCGTTGCCGGGGGTGCGGCGGCGCTGCTCGACGAGGGTGAGGAAGTAGGACGTCAGGTCGGTCTTGACCCGGGCGGCCGCTTCCTTGTTGTCCCGGCCGGTGACCAGGAGCTTGAGGACGAGTTCCCGCATCCGGGGCCATTCGTCCCGGGGGATGCCGAGCAGGTCCAGGATGGTGTGCTGGGGGAACGGGTCGGACAGGTGGCGTACGAGGTCGGTGGGCGGCCCCTCCTCCGCCATGTCGTCGAGCAGCGAGTCGGCGAGCCGGACGATCCGCTCCCGCATGCCGTCGACGCGTTCCTGGGCGAACGCCTGGGACGCCAGGCTCCGTACGCGGCTGCTCTGCGGCGGGTCCATGACGTTGACGGACTCGGGCGACACGATGGGCTCCGGGGTCATCCGGGGGTAGTCGTGGCCCATGATCCCCGCGCGGCTGAGGCGGCGGTCGACGGTGATCTGCTGGACCGAGTGGAAGTCGGTGGCCAGCCAGGCGTCGGCGTCGCCGTAGGGGAGGCGGATGCGGGTGAGGGACCCGCGTTCCATCAGGGCGGCGAGTTCGGGGTCGAAGTCGAGGGCGTGGCTGTAGTCGAAGGGGCAGGTGCGGGGTTCTTCGTCGGTCGTCATCAGGCAACAGCTCCAGGCATCGGCAGGACATCGGAGGCTTCCAGGGCGGGGCGCAGGGCCCTGGCCAGCTGGACGGCGTCGCCGATGGCCCAGAAGTGGACGAAGAAGAGACGGGGTTCGTCGGCGAGGTTGTGGTGGTGGAGTTCGACGAGCTCGACGCCGGCGCGGCGCAGGGCGGCGAGGACGTCCTGGACCTCCCTGGCGACCAGCGCGAGGTCGCCGCTGACCGCGGCCCGGCCGACGTCGGTCCAGTCGGCCGGCTGGGTCATCACGGGCTCGACGGGTGTGCGGGCCACCGCGTACGCGTTCTGGGCCACCGCCCCGGACAGCACGGGCGCGAGCGCCGCGGTGGCCAGCATGCGGCGCCTGGACGGGATGAACGGGACTTCCGGATGCTGCTGCTGTCTGTCGTCAGTCATGTCATATGCCTCCTGGCGCGATGGAAACACGGCAGGAGGCACGGACCCGTGACCCGCACCCGCCGGTGGGCCAGGCGGGTGAAGCGGGCTGGGGCGGTCGGGTGATCAGATGTACAGCCCGTCCACCTGCTTCGCGAAGTCCCGCATGATCGCTTCGCGGCGGAGTTTCATCGAGGGGGTGAGGTGACCGGCCGCCTCGGTGAAGTCGACGGGGAGGACCGTGAACCGCCGGATGGACTCGGGGCGGGAGACCATCTTGTTGGCCTCGTCCACCACCCGTTGCAGGACGGCCGTCAGTTCCACGTCGTCGAGGAGGAGTTCCGGCGGCACCGGGTGCTTGCCGTTCATCTGGCGCCAGTGGGTGATGCCGTCGGGGTCGAGGGTGAAGAGGGCGCCGATGTAGGGGCGGCCGTCGCCGACCAGCATGCACTGGGAGATCAGGGGGTGGGAGCGCAGCCAGTTCTCCATGGGGGCGGGGGCGACGGACTTTCCGCCGGCCGTGATGAGGAGTTCCTTCTTGCGGCCGGTGATGGTGAGGTAGCCCTCGTCGTCCAGCTCACCGATGTCACCGGTGGCGAGCCAGCCGTCCCGGGTGGCGGAGACCACTCCGCCCGCCTGGGGGTCCCAGTAGCCGCGGAGCACGTGTTCGCCCGCGATCAGGATCTCCCCGTCGGCCGCGATGCGGACCTTCGTGCCGGGCAGGGGCCAGCCGACGGTACCGAGGCGGGGCTTGAGGGGCGGGGTGGCCGTGGAGGCCCCGGTGGTCTCCGTGAGGCCGTAGCCCTCGTAGATCTCGATGCCCGCGCCCGCGTAGAAGGCGGCGAGGCGGCGGCCGAGCGGGGAGCCGCCGCAGATCGCCTGCCGCACCCTGCCGCCCATGGCGTTGCGGATACGGCGGTAGACCAGGGGGTCGTAGAAGGTGCGGGCGGTCCTCAGGGAGCGGCTGGGGCCGTTGCCGGTGCCGGTCTGGCGGGCCTCGAGCGCCTCGCCGTAGCGGACGGCGGTGGCGACGGCGCGGTCGAAGGTGGACACCCGTCCGTCCGCCTCCGCCTTGGCGCGGGCGGAGTTGAAGACCTTCTCCAGCATGTAGGGGATGGCCAGCAGGCAGGTCGGCCGGAACGCGGCCAGGTCCGGGAGCAGGTGCTCGGCCTTGAGGCTCGGGGCGTGCCCGAGCCGGACCCGGGCCCGGACGCACGCGATGGCCACCATCCGGCCGAAGACGTGGGACATCGGCAGGAACAGCAGCACCGACGCCTCCTCGCCCGACCGCGCCTTGAAGACCGGGTGGAGGAGCTCGATGGCGTTGTCGACCTGGGCGAAGAAGTTGCCGTGCGAGAGGGCGCAGCCCTTGGGGCGGCCGGTGGTGCCCGAGGTGTAGATGAGGGTGGCGAGCGTGTCGGGGACGAGCATGCCCCGGCGTACGGCGACCTCCGCGTCCGACCCCTGGGCGCCGAGTTCGGCCAGGCGGTCCACGTGGCCCTTCTCCATCACCCACACGTGGCGCAGGTCGGGGAGGTGTCCGAGTTCGGGGCCGACCGCGGCGGCCTGGCGGGTGGTCTCGGTGATCAGGGCGACCGCGCCGGAGTCCTGGAGGATCCAGCGGGTCTGGAAGACGGAGGAGGTGGGGTAGACGGGGACGGTGACCAGTCCGGCCGCCCAGGCGGCGAAGTCCAGCAGCGTCCACTCGTAGGTGGTGCGGGCCATGACGGCGATCCGGTCGCCGGGCGCGAAGCCCTCGGCGATCAGCCCCTTGGCCACCGCCAGTACCTGGTCGGCGAACTGGTGGGCCGTCACGTCCTGCCAGCCGCCGTCGGCGGTCTTGCGGCTGAGGACCACCGCGCCGGGGTCGGCCTCCGCGTTCTCGAACGGCAGGTCGGCCAGGGACCCGCGGTTGACCGGCGGGGCGAACGGCGGGACGGACGCCTCCCGTACCACCCCGTCCAGGCGCCGCGTCTCGGGCTCGACGAGGATCGGCCGGCCGTCGTAGTCGGTGGCGTTGATGGAGGGGCCGACGGAAGCCGTGGCAGCGGAGGAGACGGGGGCGTTCGGGTACGGGGTGGACACGGGCGGCTCCTCGGGCGTGCAGCGCGAACTGCTTGCTGCATGAATACGCGCCTCGCGCACCGAGGCGTTCACCGGCGGCCTGCCACAGAGATGGGTTACCGGCGGTTATGCAGGTGATCGTACGAGGCTCCTGTGGTGGGTCTGTGCGCGTTCGGGGATGGTCCGGCGCCAGGCGTGTGCAATCTCGTGGATTACGTGACGGAGGCTCACGTTCGTTCCAGGACCGCCGTCACCCCCTGGCCGCCGGCCGCGCAGACGGAGATCAGCCCGCGCGCCGGCCCCTCCCGCTCGGCCAGCAGCTTCGCCAGGGTCGCGACGATCCGGGCACCGGTGGCCGCGAAGGGGTGGCCGGTGGCGAGGGAGGAGCCCGCCACGTTCAGGCGGGCCCGGTCCACCGGGGCCAGGCCGCGCTTCTCCCAGGCCGCGAGGGTGGCCAGGACCTGGGAGGCGAAGGCCTCGTGCACCTCGACCAGGTCGAAGTCGGCCATCGTCAGACCCGCCCGTTCCAGCATGCGCGGGACCGCGTACGCGGGAGCCATCAGCAGGCCGTCCTCGCCGTCGGCCACATCGCCGTGCACGAAGTCCACCGCGGCCGTCTCGTACACCGTGAGGTAGGCCAGCGGCTCCAGGCCGCGTTCCGCCGCCCAGTCCTCGGAGGCCAGCAGGACCAGGGCCGCGCCGTCGGTCAGCGGGGTGGAATTGCCCGCGGTCATGGTCGGGTCGGGGTCCTTCAGGCCGAACACCGGCTTCAGCGTGGCCAGTTTCTCCACCGTGGAGCCCGGGCGGAGGTTCTGGTCCCGGGCCAGGCCGCGGAAGGGCACCACCAGGTCCTGGAAGAAGCCGCGTTCGTACGCCGCCGCCAGCCGCTGATGGCTGGCCGCCGCCAGTTCGTCCTGGGCCTCCCGGGTGATGCCCCAGGCCCGGGCGGTGACCGCCGCGTGCTCGCCCATCGACAGACCGGTGCGCGGCTCGGCGTTGCGGGGGATGTCGGGGACCAGATGGGCGGGGCGGACCTTGGCGAGGGCCTTGAGACGGGCGCCGAGGGACCTGGCCCGGCGGGCCTCGAGCAGGACGCGGCGCAGGTCGTCGTTGACGCCGAGGGGCGCGTCGCTCGCGGTGTCGACGCCGCCCGCGATCGCCGACTCGGTCTGGCCGAGGGCGATCTTGTTGGCGGCGGCGATGATCGCCTGGAGGCCGGTGCCGCAGGCCTGCTGGATGTCGTAGGCGGGGGTCGTTGCGTCGAGCCTCGAGCCGAGGACCGTCTCGCGGGTGAGGTTGAAGTCGCGGCTGTGCTTGAGCACCGCTCCGGCCACGACCTCGCCGACCGCGCCGGGGGCCTGGAGGCCGTGCCGCTCGACCAGGCCGTCCAGTGCGGCCGTGAGCATCTCCTGGTTGGAGGCGGTGGCGTACGGGCCGTCGGCGCGAGCGAAGGGGACGCGCGTACCGCCGATCACCGCGACCCGGCGGGCGCGAGGGGGTTCAAGGGGGCTCATCTCGACCTGCTTCTCACCGTGACGTAGGCTTACCTCCGGTAACCTTACTCCAGAGTAAGCAATTGAGCCCCCGGGAGTCGTCAGATGGCCGACCGCTACCTGAGCTTCACCGGCACCGCGCCCGGCCGCTTCCTGACCCGCCGGCTCGGGCTGCCGCAGCCGGCACCGCTGCGCCGCTTCTCGGAGCCGGACGCGTCGCCGGCCGGCCCCCTGCTGCACCTCACCGCCGGCACGTCCGGCCTCGACCTGGCCCCCGTCCTGGCCCGTACGGGGCTCCACGCGGGCTCCGAGGCGCCCGCCGCCGTCGTCCTCGACGCCACCGGCGTGCGGGACGTCGGGACGCTGGGCGAGGTGCACGCGGCCCTGCACCCCGTCGTGCGGTCGGTCGCCGCGAGCGGACGGGTGGTGGTGCTGGGCGCCCCGCTCGACCCGGCCGACCACCACCAGGCCGCCGCCCAGCAGGCGCTGGAGGGCTTCACCCGGTCCCTGGGCAAGGAGATCGGGCGGGGCAGGACCGTCAACCTGGTCCGGCTCACCGACGCGGCGGCCGCCGAGTCCACCCTGCGCTTCCTGCTCTCCCCCAAGTCCGCCTACGTCAGCGGCCAGGTCATCGGCGTGGACGGGACGACGGTCACCGCCCCCGGCGACTGGGAGCGGCCGCTCGCCGGGCGCACCGCACTGGTCACCGGCGCCGCACGCGGGATCGGGGAGGCCGTCGCGCAGACCCTGGCGAGGGACGGCGCCCGGGTCGTCGTCCTGGACGTACCGGCCGCCGAGGCGGACGCCCGGCGGGTCGCCGAACGGCTCGGCGGCACCGCCCTCATCCTCGACATCACCGCCGCCGACGCCGGTGACCGGATCGCGGCGGCGCTGCCCGACGGGCTCGACGTGCTGGTCCACAACGCGGGCATCACCCGGGACCGCCGACTGGTCAACATGCCGGCCGAGCGCTGGGCTTCCGTGCTGGAGGTCAACCTCGCCAGTGTGCTGCGCACGACCGACGCGCTGCTCGCGCACGGGACCCTGCGGCCCGGCGGGCGGATCGTGGCCACCGCGTCGATCGCGGGTCTGGCGGGGAACGCGGGGCAGACGAACTACGGGGCGAGCAAGGCGGGGGTGGTCGGGCTGGTGCGGTCCCTGGCGCCCCGGGCACTGAGCGGGCACGGGGTCACGGTCAACGCGGTCGCCCCCGGATTCATCGAGACCAGGATGACCGCCTCGATCCCCCTGTTCATCCGGGAGGCAGGACGGCGGATGAACTCCCTCGCCCAGGGCGGGCTGCCCGTCGACGTCGCCGAGACCACCGCCTGGCTCGCCCACCCGGCCTCCGGCGCGGTCAACGGACAGGTCGTCCGGGTCTGCGGCCAGAGCCTGCTGGGGGCGTAGCCGTGACCGAGCTCGCCGGCCTGCCCGCCCTCCCGCCGCTCCTCCTGCGCGGCGCCCTCCTCTCCCCCTTCAAGCACCCCCGTCCGGACGCGGACCACCCCCGCGACCGGCTCGTGGTGCCCGGGCTGCGCGTGGACCTCGCGCGGCTGGCCGCCTACGAGCGGGTGTGCGGCTTCCCGACCGGCGAGGACGCGCTGCCGGTGACGTACCCGCATGTGCTGGGGTTCCCGCTGGCCATGCGGCTGATGAGCGGGCGCGCCTTCCCGCTGCCGCTGCTCGGACTCGTCCACACCTCCATCGAGATGACCCGGCGCGGCGCGCTGGCGGCCGGTGGGACGTACGAACTCGCCGTGCACGTCGACGGGCTGGTGCCGCACCGGCGCGGCACCGAGGCGGTCGTGGTCACCGAGCTGCGGGCGGACGGGGAAGCGGTGTGGGAGTCGCGGAGCACCTACCTGGCACGGCACCGCACGAACGGCCCGGCGGTACCGGCCCCCGGCGGACGCCAGGAGCAGGGGCGGCTGCCCGGGCTCGAGGAGTGGCAGCTGGCCGGTGACGTGGGGCGGCGGTACGGCGCCGTGTCCGGCGACCGCAACCCGATCCACCTCAGCCCGCTGACCGCCCGCCTCTTCGGCTTCCCGCGTGCCATCGCGCACGGCATGTGGACCGTGGCCCGCTGTCTCGCCGCGCACGGAACACCCGACGCGGTGCTGGTGCGGGCGGAGTTCCGGGCGCCGGTGCTGCTGCCGGGGACGGTGACGTACGCGGCCCGGGACGGCCGGTTCGAGCTGCGGGACGGCGACAGGACGCACCTGACCGGGGACGTCTACGCGCTGGTGCCCTGAGCCGTCGGCTCCGGCGGCCACCAGGGCCGCCCGTCCATCAGGTTGGCCAGGCCCGCCCACGCGAAGTTCATCAGCGTCGCGGCCGCCTGCCGGGCGGTGACCCCCGGGGTCGCGTTGGCCCAGGCGGCGAGGGACTCGGCGGCGCCCACCAGGGCCTCGGCGTGGCCGGCGACTTCCCGCTCGGGCAGGTCGGGGTCCCGGTGGGCCTCCCGGGCGGCGACGACGATCAGCTCGGTGACGAACGCGACGAGCTCCTCGCGCATCGCCCTGACCTCGGCGGCGAAGGGCTCGCCGTGCGTGCGGGCCTGGAGGTGCAGCACGGACCAGCCGTCCGGGTGCTCGGCGGTGTGCGCGAAGAACGCCAGCAGCCCGTCCCAGAGTTGTCGGTCGGCGGGCAGACCGGGCCCGACCCCTGCGCGCACGGCGTCCGTCAGCGCCTTGGCCTCGCGGCGGATGCAGGCGGTGAAGAGGTCTTCCTTCGAGTTCAGGTACAGGTACACCAACGGCTTGGACACGCCCGCCAGTTCGGCGATCTCGTCCATCGACGCGGCCATGTACCCGCGCTGGCCGAAGGTCCGTACGGCGGCGTCGAGCATCTGCTGCTCCCGCACCGCGCGCGGCATCCGCTTGGTCTTCACGGCACCCATGGGGGCAAGAGTAGTGGGGGGCGCCGCCCGTGCCCCCGGACACGGCTCAGGAGGTGGTCTGGCCCTGCGACCGCGCGGTGTCGTCGGCGAGGTCCTCCTGGCTGCGGTTGGCCTCGAGATCGGCCTTCGCACGGTCGACCCGCCGCACGATCTGCTCGGAGGCGCGGTCCCGCTCCTTGCGCAGCACCACCCAGCTGATCGGCGCCGAGAGCACCAGGGAGAGCAGCAGGACCCACAGGAAGTTCGAGTCGCCGAAGCCGCGCGGGAAGATGCCGGAGTAGACGGCGCCCCAGACGACCACGAGGCAGCCCGCGAAGATTCCGAGGCGCATCAGCGTGTAGCGGAGCATCTCAATCCAGTCTTCCGATTCCGAAAAGGGGCACCGTCCAGTGAAGCACGCCGGGCGACGGATCCCGGCGGGGGGTGGGACGCATCACCGCGGGGCGCGTACCGCGGGACGCGTCACCGCAGCGGCAGGAGCATGATGATGTCGTCCCGGTCGTCGTCCGGGGCGACGCGGATCGCGCCGGGCACCCGGCCGACCTCCTGGTAGCCGCAGGAGCCGTAGAACCGCTCCAGCCCGAGTCCGCCCCGGCAGGTGAGCCGTATCGCGTCGATGCCCTCGAAGCCGCGGGCGGCGTCCTCGGCGGCGGCCAGCAGCGCGCGGCCGTAGCCCTGGCCCTGGTGCTTCGGGTGGACCATCACCGTGTACAGCCACACCCAGTGCGTCATCAGCCGGTGCGTGTTGAAGGAGAAGAAGGCGGTCGCGGCGACCCCGCCCGACTCGTCGTGCCCGACCAGCAGCCGGTGGCGTCCCTCGGCCATCGCGGTGAGGTGCCTCACCAGCTCGGGGCGTATCTCGTCGCGCGTCACGGGGGCCACGAAGCCGACGGCTCCGCCCGCGTCGGTGACGTCGGTCCACAGGTCGAGGATGCCGTCGCGGAGGGCGGGGGTGACGGCGGGATCGAGCGTGAAGGTAAGAGGCACGAACGGATGTTATCCCTTACCGCCGCCGGGGATGCACAGCCATCAGCCGAGCGCTGCGCGTCACCCTCCCCGAAGACGGTCCGCGTGGGCGTTCCGGTGCAGGGGGCAGCCCCGGCAGTGGGCCGCGGCCGCACGGAGTCCGTCCAGGTCGGCCGCACGGTCCGGTACGAAGAGCGCTGCGGTGCAGGCCTTCTCGGAGGCCTGCGTGGTGGCCATGCCGGACGGGTACCCGTCCGGCCCCGCCCGTCACGTCACGTCACACGCGCATCGGCTGCGGGGACTCCCGGCGCGCGGGGTCCGGGCCGTCGTACTCGCGGATGATCTCGTACCGGGTGTTGCGCTCCACCGGGCGGAAGCCCGCGTCCCGGATGAGTTCGAGGAGGTCCTCGCGGGTCAGCTTGTTCGGGGTGCCGTAGTTGTCCGCGTCGTGCGTGATCTTGTACTCGACGACCGAGCCGTCCATGTCGTCGGCGCCGTGCTGGAGGGCCAGCTGGGCGGTCTGCACGCCGTGCATCACCCAGAAGACCTTCACGTGCGGGACGTTGTCGAAGAGCAGGCGGGAGACGGCGAAGGTCTTCAGGGCCTCGGCGCCGGTCGCCATCTGGGTCCGTGCCTGGAGGCGGTTGCGGACCTTGCCGTCCTTCATGTCCACGAAGTCGTGCTGGTAGCGCAGCGGGATGAAGACCTGGAAGCCGTTCGTCTCGTCCTGCAGCTCCCGCAGGCGCAGGACGTGGTCGACCCGGTGGCGGGGCTCCTCGATGTGGCCGTACAGCATGGTGCACGGGGTCTTGAGCCCCTTCTCGTGCGCCAGGCGGTGGATCCGCGACCAGTCCTCCCAGTGGGTGCGGTGGTCGACGATGTGCTGCCGGACCTCCCAGTCGAAGATCTCCGCGCCGCCGCCGGTGAGGGACTCCAGGCCCGCGTCGATGAGCTCGTCGAGGATCTCGCTCGCGCTGAGGCCGGAGATCGTCTCGAAGTGGTGGATCTCGGTGGCGGTGAAGGCCTTGAGCGAGACGTTCGGCAGGGCGGCCTTCAGCTCGCGCAGGGAGCGCGGGTAGTACCGCCAGGGGAGGTTGGGGTGCAGCCCGTTGACGATGTGCAGCTCGGTGAGGTTCTCCCCCTCCATCGCCTTGGCGAGCTTCACCGCCTCCTCGATGCGCATCGTGTACGCGTCCTTCTCGCCCGGCTTGCGCTGGAAGGAGCAGTAGGCGCAGGACGCGGTGCACACGTTGGTCATGTTGAGGTGCCGGTTGACGTTGAAGTGGACGACGTCGCCGTTCTTCCGCGTCCGCACCTCGTGGGCGAGCCCGCCCAGCCAGGCCAGGTCGTCCGACTCGTACAGCGCGATGCCGTCCTCGCGGGTCAGCCGCTCACCGGAACGGACCTTCTCCTCCAGCTCGCGCTTGAGCCCGACGTCCATGCCCACACCTTTCTCCGACAACTCGCCCAACGTTACGCCCCGCCCTCCGGACGGGGTGACCCCCCGTACGGCTACCGCGCCGCGCGCCTACACCTCTTCCGGCAGCTCCCCCACCCGGTTCTCCCACTTCGTGGACAGCACGATCGTGGTACGGGTCCGCGAGACGCCCTTCGTCCCGCTGAGCCGCCGGATGGTCTTCTCCAGCCCGTCCACGTCCGTGGAGCGCACCTTGAGCATGAAGGAGTCGTCACCCGCGATGAACCAGCAGTCCTCGATCTCCGTCAGGTCCTTCAGCCGGCCGGCCACGTCCTCGTGGTCGGCGGCGTCGGAGAGCGAGATGCCGATCAGGGCGGTGACCCCGAGGCCGAGGGAGGCGGAGTTCACGGTGGCCCGGTAGCCGGTGATGACACCGGCCGCCTCCAGCCGGTTGATGCGGTCGGTGACGCTGGGGCCCGACAGGCCGACGAGACGCCCCAGCTCCGCGTACGAGGCCCGGCCGTTCTCCCTCAGGGCCTGGATGAGCTGCCTGTCCACCGCGTCCATGCGATCGAAGCCTTCCGGTGAAAAGTTCTCGGAGTGATGAGAGGTGCTGCGTACTGCCAGTGACTCGACTTGCTCAGACGGCGCTCATGTCGTGCGGGTTGCGTCGCCGCCGCCCAGCTCCCCCTGCCAGCGCCGGTAGAGGCGGTGCTCCACGCCCGCCGCGTCGAGAACGCGTCCGGCGACGAAGTCCACCAGGTCCTGGATGTGGGTGGCGCCCGCGTAGAAGGCCGGCGAGGCGGGGACCACGGTCGCTCCCGCGTCGTCCAGGGCGACCAGGTGACGCAGGGTCTGCCCGTTCAACGGGGTCTCCCGTACGGCCACGACGAGCCTGCGGCGCTCCTTGAGCGTGACGCTCGCGGCCCGCTGCAACAGGTCCTTCGACAGCCCGAGCGCGACCCCCGCCACACAAGCGGTGGAGGCGGGCACGATCAGCATGCCCTTCACCGGGTACGACCCCGAGGACGGCCCGGCCGCCAGGTCCCCGGCGCTCCAGTACCGCACGCCCTCGACGTCCACCGCGAAGGTGCCCGGCTTGCCGTCGGCCCCCCTGGCCAGCCATTCGCGCAGGTCCTCCCGCCAGTGCGCGTCCCGGAACGAGATCCCCGTCTCGTCCAGCAGCGTCAGGCGTGACGCCCTCGACACCACGAGGTCGACCGGTTCCCCCGCCGCCAGCAGCGCCCGCAGCACGGCAGCCGCGTACGGGGTCCCCGACGCTCCGGACACCCCCACGATCCAAGGCACGCGCTGCGTTTCTCCTGCGTTCACATCTTGAGCGTACCGGCGGGGCGAGCGGTGTTCAGGGCGGGTCGGGTGCTGCGCGGTGCGCCCGGCCGGGCCCGCCGGGCGACGGGCCTCACCCGAACGGGCTACGAGCGGGCTACACGGTCAGGCCACGCACCAGCAGATCGAGCAGGGCGCACACGAACAGGGCGATCCCGATGAAGCCGTTGACCTGGAAGAAGGCCCGGTTCAGCCGGGAGAGGTCATGGGGGCGGACGATCCGGTGCTCGTACCCGAAGGCGCCCGCGACGATCAGCAGGCCCAGCCAGAAGAACACGCCGGCGTGGGTGGCGAGGCCGTACCAGACGAACAGGGCCGTCGTCACCGCGTGGCAGGCGCGGGCACCCCACACGGCGGCCGGGACGCCGAAGCGGGCCGGGACCGACATCACGCCGATCTCCCGGTCGGTCTCGACGTCCTGGCAGGCGTAGATCAGGTCGAAGCCACCGATCCAGACGCCGACGGCCACGCCCAGGATCACCGCTTCCCAGGACCACTCGCCGCTGATCGCGAGCCAGCCGCCGACCGGGCCCATCGCCTGGGCGAGGCCCAGGATGGCCTGGGGGAAGTTCGTGAAGCGTTTGCCGTACGGGTAGACCACCATCGGGATCACGGCGATGGGGGCCAGGGCCAGGCACAGGGGGTTCAGCAGGGCCGCCGCGCCGAGGAAGACGACCAGGGCGACCAGGGCGCCCGTCCAGGCGTGCCTGACGGACACCGCGCCGGTCACCAGCTCGCGGTGGGCCGTGCGCGGGTTCCGCGCGTCGATCTCGCGGTCGATGATCCGGTTGACGGCCATCGCGAAGGTGCGCAGACCGACCATGCAGACCGTGACCAGCAGCAGCCGTCCCCAGTGGATGTTCCTGTCCCACTGGAACATCGCGGTGAGGGAGGCGATGTAGGCGAAGGGCAGGGCGAAGACCGAGTGCTCGATCATCACCAGGCGCAGGAAGGCCTTGGTGCGTCCCGGCTGGGGGATCGCGGCTGACGCGCTGCTCACAGGCCGTACTCCGGATCATCCCCGCGTCGGCGGGGAAACCCCGTCTCCGCCCTGCCCGCTTCCAGCATGTCCGTAGCCGTCACAGCCCGTACTCCTTCCAGCGTCGCGTCACCCGTTCGGATGTCTCCGGGTCCGGCAGGACCATGTCCGGCCACCCGCCGTCGCGCGTGTACCCCTCCTCGGGCCACTTCTTCGTCGCGTCGATGCCCGCCTTGCCGCCCCAGAACTGCTGGTAGGAGGAGTGGTCGAGGTGGTCGACGGGGCCCTCGACGACCGTCAGGTCGCGGGCGTAGTCGGTGTTGCCGAGGGCCCGCCAGGCGACCTCGTGGAGGTCGTGGACGTCGCAGTCGGCGTCGACGACCACGATCAGCTTGGTCAGCGACATCATGTGCGCACCCCAGATCGCGTGCATCACCTTCTGCGCGTGCTTGGGGTACTTCTTGTCGATCGAGACGATCGCGCAGTTGTGGAAGCCGCCGGCCTCGGGCAGGTGGTAGTCCACGATGTCCGGGACGATGATCTTCAGCAGGGGCAGGAAGAAGCGTTCCGTCGCGCGGCCCAGGGGACCGTCCTCGGTCGGGGGCCTGCCCACGACGATGGACTGGAGCAGGGGCCGGCGGCGCATCGTCACGCAGTCGATCTTCAGCGCGGGGAAGGGCTCCTGCGGGGTGTAGAAGCCGGTGTGGTCGCCGAAGGGGCCCTCGGGGAGCATCTCGCCCGGCTCCAGCCAGCCCTCCAGGACGACCTCGGCGTTCGCCGGGACCTGGAGCGGGACCGTCCGGCAGTCGACCATCTCGATCCGCCTGCCCGCCAGGAACCCGGCGAAGAGGTACTCGTCGATGTCGCCGGGCAGGGGCGCGGTGGAGGCGTAGGTGACGGCGGGGGGGCAGCCGAAGGCGATCGCGACCGGGAGGCGCTCGCCCCTGCGGGCCGCGACCTGGTAGTGGTTGCGGCTGTCCTTGTGGATCTGCCAGTGCATGCCGATGGTGCGCCTGTCGTGGCGCTGGAGGCGGTACAGGCCGAGGTTGCGGACGCCCGTCTCGGGGTCCTTGGTGTGGGTGAGCCCGAGGTTGAAGAAGGAGCCGCCGTCCTTGGGCCAGGTGAAGAGCGCGGGGAGCCGGCCGAGGTCCACCTCGTCGCCGTGCAGGACCACCTCCTGCACGGGCGCGTTGTCCGGCTTCACCTTCTTCGGCGGTACGTGCGTCATCGCGCCGAGCTTGCCGAAGGCCTCGCGCACCCCGACGAAGCCGTGCGGCAGCTCGGGCCGCAGCAGCCCGCCGATCCTGTCGCTGATCTCGCCGTACGACTTCAGGCCGAGCGCCTTCAGCAGCCGGCGGTCGGTGCCGAAGACGTTCATCGCCAGCGGCATCGCGGAGCCCTTCACGTTCTCGAAGAGCAGGGCGGGACCGCCGGACTTCTGCACCCGGTCGACGATCTCCCCGACCTCCAGGTACGGGTCGACCTCGGCCTTGACGCGTTTGAGGTCCCCCTCGCGCTCGAGGGCCCTGAGCAGGGAGCGAAGATCGTCGTAAGCCATGCGTCCCAGTATCTGCCACCCGCTACCCTGGCCCGGTCACCGGGGCCGTCCCACTTCGAGGAGATCGCACACCCATGCTCAGGTATCTGCCGCTCCTGCTGGTCCTGGCGCTGTGGATCTACGCCTTCGTCGACTGTCTGAACACCCCCGAGGAGGAGGTGCGCGCTCTGCCGAAGGTGATCTGGGTGATCGTCATCCTGCTCTTCGGCGAGGTGCTGGTCGGCCCGGTCGCCTGGCTGATCGCCGGCCGGACCCGCGGCGCCCGGGCGGGCGGCCCGGGTACGGTCGGCGGGCGCGGGGGCCGCTGGGTCGCGCCCGACGACAACCCCGAGTTCCTGAAGTCCCTGGACAAGGACGACCCGAAGCGGGACTGACCGGGTGGGGCGGGACGGCCGCACGCGCCCGGAGGGCGCTCAACTCTCCACGCTCAGTTCACCGTTGCTCCCGGATACCGGCTTGCACCGAAGGCCACTTGGAGTGGTTAATGACCACCAGTCAGTGATGGGCCGTGTCATCGGCCAAGCCTCAGGGGGACGGATGAGCACTACGGAACCGCCGGCCACACCACCGCCGGTCGCGCAACCGCCGGGCCAGTTCGACGTACCACCGCCGCCCATCGCGCCGCCGCGGTCGGTGACCGACATCGACCTGCGGGTCGGCAAGCGGCTGCTGTGGGTCGGCGGGGCGGCGTATCCACTGGAGAACGTGACGCGGGTCTACACCTTCCTGCTCAAGCCGAAGCGCCGGGAAGCCACGGCGCTCTTCCTGAAGCGCCTGGGGATCATCCTGTCGGTGGCGCTCGCCCTGACGATCCTCGGCGGCATCACGGGCATCCTGAGCCGGGACACCGCCGGTGGGATCGTCACGTTCGTGTGGGTGGGGGCGGTGGCGGCGCTGGTCTTCAGCCTGATCGAGCTGTTCTCCGTCCTGACGGCGCCGACGAATTACGTCCTGGCCGTGGAGACGTCCGGTCCGTCCATCGCGATGGTGACGAGCCCCGACCCGCGTCAGCTGGACGCGCTGGTCGGCTCCATCGTGCACGCGATCGAGCACCCCGAGACCGAGTTCCACGTCCGGGTGGACCGCCTCATGGTCAACCCCAGGAACTACTACTTCGGAGACAACGTGAACATGTACGGCGGTACGGGCAACGTGGGAGTGGGGCACGCATGAGCGGCGACAACTACTACTTCGGCGACAGCGTGACCATGCACGGCGGGCAGGGCAACACCGGCATCATCAAGAACCAGTCGGCGCCCGCCGCTCCCGTCGCCCCCGAGCTGGAGGCGGCGGTCCGGGAACTGGTGGCGCTGGTGAGCCAGTTGCGTACGCAGGTCGCCCCGGCCAGCGCCCAGGCGATCGACGACTCGCTGCCCGCGATCACCGCCGACCCCGCCGCACCGGCACAGCGACGGCACGCCGCGCTGATGGCCGTCGCCGGCATCGCGGCGACGGTCGGGGCCGTGGGCCAGCCGGTCGTCGAGGCGGTCAACAAGGTCCTGGGGCTGCTGGGCTCGTAACAGGGGAACCGACCGCCGTCCGGTGCGGCGACGACCGGACAGGCGGGAGGAGCGCGGCCGCGTTCCCGCCCCCCGGGGCTGTCGTGGGAGGACAGTGGAGGCATGGAACAGGAACAGGCCCGCGCCTGGCTCGCCACCGCCGTCGCCGAGGCCCGCGCCGGGCTCGCCGAGGGCGGCATCCCGATCGGGGCCGCGCTCTACGGCCCCGACGGCACCCTCCTCGGCCGCGGCCGCAACCGCCGGGTCCAGGACGGTGACCCCTCGGCGCACGCGGAGACGGCGGCCTTCCGCGCGGCGGGACGGCAGCGGACGTACCGGGGCACGACGATGGTGACCACGCTCTCGCCGTGCTGGTACTGCTCCGGTCTCGTCCGGCAGTTCGGCATCCCGCGGGTGGTGGTGGGCGAGGCGGTCACCTTCCACGGCGGGCACGACTGGCTCGCCCGGCACGGTGTGGAGGTGGTCCTCCTCGACGACCCCGAGTGCACGGCGCTGATGCGCGGCTTCATCGAGCGGAACCCGGCCCTGTGGAACGAGGACATCGGCGATGACGGCGCCGGTGACAGCGGTGGCGCCTGAGCCCCGGCCGGCCGTCCGGGCCGATTCATGACCCAACGGACACCACGCGATCTGGTCGGAAGCAACTGCCCCTTCCTACAGTGAAGTTCGAGGGGGAATGTGGTGCACAGACGTCTGCACGGGCGTGGGGCCCTGTTCGACACGGATCCGGCGGGGCTCGCTCTCGCCGACCGGGTGGTGTTCGTCGGCGCCCGGCGCGGCGACGGGCGGGAGGCACTGCGCAACGCCGTCCGCCGCGGTCTGCCCGAGGTGGCCCGGCGCAGCGACTGGACCCCGGACGCGGCCGTGCCGTCCTCCCGGGCGCTGCTGGTGTCGCTGCCGCCGCTCAGCCCCGACGACACCCTGCACGTCGTCGGCGCGGTCTGCGACGAGCTTCCGGTGCCTCCCCGACTCCCGCACGCCACGCACCGGTTGACCGGCGGCAACCCGCGACTGGATCTGCCTGGACGCGCACGGCAATCCGTACGACAAGGCGGTGCCGATCGTGGAGCTCGTCCCCGAGGGCGGCTCGCGTTTCGTGAAGACGGCCTGGCCGCGGGGGAAGCCACCGGGGAAGGAGTGCCTGCCTCCGTCATGAGGGCCCCGGGGGGTCCTCCCGCTCCTCCGCCAGCTTCTCGATCAGGTGTTCGAATCGAGTCCGCCAGTCCGGCCCCGTCTCCCCCTCGTCCCGGACCTCCCCCTCGCCCCGGAACTCATGGGTGAACCGCAGCACGGCCCCCCGCTCCCCGTCCCGCTCCAGATGGAAGCGGAGGCGTCCGCCGCCCTCGACGGTGTACTCGGCGACCCGTTCCACGTCCCACGCGGTGACCTCGCCGGCCCCCAGCCCGCGCAGCGCGACGGTCCCGCCGAGCCGGGGCACCAGCACGTCGACGTCCCCGAACCAGTCCGTCAGCCCCTCCGGCGTGGCGAGGGCGGGCCAGACCTTCTCCACGGGCCGCGGAAGCCGCACCAGGAAGTGCAGGATGTGCGTGTTCCCGTGGGTCTGGCTGGGGCCCTGTTCGATGGAACCGGTCATGACACCAGCCTGACCCTTGGCCCGGGGTTGCGCACCCCGCCTGCCCGGACGAACGAAGGCCGGTCCCCATGACCCGCGTCACAGGAACCGGCCTCCCGCCGTCAGCGGTCACACGCCCGCGTAGGAGTGCTTGCCGGTGACGAAGATGTTGACGCCGTAGTAGTTGAACAGCCAGCAGCCGAAGGCGATCAGCGCCAGGTAGGCGGCCTTGCGGCCCTTCCAGCCGGCCGTGGCGCGGGCGTGCAGGTAGCAGGCGTAGGCGACCCAGGTGATGAAGGACCAGGTCTCCTTGGGGTCCCAGTTCCAGTAACGGCCCCAGGCGTCGCCGGCCCAGATCGCGCCCGCGATGATCGTGAACGTCCACAGCGGGAAGACGGCCGCGTTGACGCGATAGGCGAACTTGTCGAGCGAGGCGGAGGCGGGCAGCCGCTCCAGCACCGAGGTGGCGAAGGTCCCGGGCTTGCCGCCGGTCTGCAGCTTGTTCTCGTACGCGTCCTTGAACAGGTACAGGATCGTGGCGACCGCGCCGACGTAGAACACCGCGCCGCAGAAGATCGCGGTGGAGACGTGGATGTACAGCCAGTACGAGTGCAGGGCCGGGACCAGCTGGTCGCTCGCCGTGTAGAGGACGGTGACCGCGAGGCCCAGGTCGAGCAGGACCGTGGTGACCAGGAACAGGCCGAGCCAGCGGACGTTCTTCTTCAGGGCCAGCAGCGCCAGGTACACGCCGACCGCGACCGTGGAGAAGGTGATGTTGAACTCGTACATGTTGCCCCATGGCGCCCGCTCCACGGAGGCCGCGCGGGCGACGACACCGGCCAGCTCCACGAGGAAGGCGAGCACGGTGAGGGAGACGGCGATCCGGCCGTAGAGGTCGCCCTGCTCGTCACCGCCGTGGGCGCCGGGCCCGTCCGGCACGTCCCGGGCGCCGGCCGCGGACCGGACGACGACCTTGGGCCGCTCCAGCACGGCGGTCCCGCCGGCCTGCTTCACGGTGACGGCGGGCCCCGTCGCGGCCCTGGTGTCCGCGGTGAGCGCGGCGGCCGTGCGGGCCACCTTGCTGCGGCTGCCGAAGAGCCATTCGGCGATGTAGGCGAAGAAGGCCAGGGTGTAGACGGCCATCGACGAGTAGATCAGCGTGTTGCTGAGGCTCGCGAGGTGTTCGTTGGTGGCGGTGGCGAGATTCACTTCTTCTCAGCCCCTTCGGCAGGTACGACTTCGGGGTCGGGGGATTCTGCGGGGTCGTCGTCGGGGCCGGGTGCCCCCGGCGCCTGGTCGTAGAGGATCCCGGCGAGGTCGCCGAGCTCCTCGGGCACCTTGGCTGACTCGCTGCGGCCGAGGCCGGCCATCTCGACGACCGTGACGCCGTCGGCGCCGCGGACGGCCCGCACCCAGACGCGGCGGCGCTGGATGAACAGGGAGGCGGCGAGGCCGAAGATCGCGGCGAGCGCGCCGCCGAGCGCCCAGCCGCTGCCCGGCTCCTGGACGATCTCGAAGCCGGCCCATTCCCTGACGTCCTTCTCGAAGGTGATCGAGCCGGCGCCGTTCGGCAGCTGCATGGTCTGGCCGGGCCTGAGGTTGTCCCTCAGCTGCGCGCCCTTGGCGTCCTCGAACGCCTTCATGTGGGTCTTGTCGAGCTGGTACACGCTCTGCGGGAGGCCCGAGTCGACGCCGAGGTCGCCGTGGTACGGCTCCAGGTTCAGCACCGGGTTCAGCAGGGCCGGGAACTGGGAGAGCACCGAGGCGCCCCCGCCGTAGGTCGGCAGGAAGAAGGCCTTCACGCCGAGCTGCTCGCTGACGCCCCGGGCGTTGCGGTAGCCGTCCATGACCTTGATGACGCCCTGCGAGCTGACGTTCCCGTCGAGCGGCAGCAGCGGTACGGCCTGGCGGTAGACGACCTCGCCCTTGCCGTCGCGGACGGTGATGACGGGTGCGTAGCCGTGGCTGACGAGGTAGACCTTGGCATCGTCGATCTTGAGCGGCTCGTTGACCTTGATGGTCGTCGGCCGCTTCTTGCCGTACGCGCCCCTGGTGTAATCGATCTTCGCCTGGAAGGTGCGCGGGGTGCCCTTGTTGGGGCCGTCGAGCTCGTAGGTGCCCTGGAAGTCCTTCAGGTCGAAGCTGAAGGGCACCAGGTCGTCGCTCTTGAAGAGGCTGCCGGACTTGAAGTCGTCGTACTGGAGGATCGAGTTGGCGAACCCCTCGCCCTCGACGACCAGCTTGGTGCCGTCCGACTTGAACAGCTGGCCCGAGGCGAAGGCGACCAGCAGCACGATCAGCGCGATGTGGAAGACCAGGTTGCCCAGCTCGCGCACGTAACCCTTCTCGGCGGCGACGGCGTCACCGGTGACGTGGGCGCGGAAGCGGCGCTTCTTCAGCAGGGCGAGCGCGGCCTCGCGGACCTGCTCGGGGTCGGCCCCGGTGCGCCAGGTGGTGTAGGCGGGCAGCCGGGTCAGCCGCTTGGGCGCGGCGGGCGGGCGGCCGCGCAGCTGGCCGACGAACTGCCAGGTGCGCGGGACGATGCAGCCGATGAGGGAGACGAACAGCAGGATGTAGATCGCGGAGAACCACACCGAGCTGTAGACGTGGAAGAGGCCGAGCTTGTCGTAGACCGGCGCGAGGGTCGTGTGGGACTTGCGGAAGTCGGCGACCTTGTTGATGTCGGCGCCGGTCTGCGGGATCAGCGAGCCGGGGATCGCGCCGAGCGACAGCAGCAGGAGCAGCAGCAGCGCGACCCGCATGGAGGTCAGCTGGCGCCAGAACCAGCGGACCCAGCCGATGACGCCGAGGGAGGGCAGGCTCACCGCCTCCTCCTGCGGGGCGGTGGACAGCTGGGAGCCGGCCGCCCCCAGGTCCTGGTCCTCGGTGCCGCCGCCCGGAAGGTCGTCGGGCCTGTTCTTCTCAGTCGTGCTCATCGGGTCAGATCCCCACAGTGAAGCCGTCGGACCAGGTCTGCATCTCCTGCACGAGACGGTCCCACGCGCCGGTCAGCAGCAGCACACCGGTCACGATCATCATCGTGCCGCCGATGCGCATCACCCAGACATAGTGGCGCTTGACCCAGCCGAACGCGCCGAGGGCCTTGCGGAAGGCGACCGCGGTGAGGACGAAGGGCACACCGAGTCCCAGACAGTACGCGACGGTCAGTACGGCGCCGCGGCCGGCGCTCGCCTGCTGGGACGACAGGGCGACGACGGAGGCCAGGGTCGGGCCGAGGCAGGGCGTCCAGCCGATGCCGAACAGGGCACCGAGGAGGGGCGCGCCCACCAGACCGGTGGCGGGCCGCTTGTGGAAGCGGAACTCACGCTGGGTCAGCCAGGGCATCAGCCCCATGAAGAACACGCCCAGCAGGATCATGAGCCCGCCGAGCACCTTGGTCAGGGTGTCCTTGTACTCCTGGAGCGTGGACCCGAAGAAACCGAACAGCGCCCCGCCGGAGACGAACACCGCCGTGAAGCCGAGCACGAACAGTGAGGCGCCCGCCACCATCCGGCCCCGGCGGGTGTCCCCCAGGTCGGCGCCGGTGACGCCGGTCACATAGGAGAGGTAGCCGGGGACGAGGGGCAGGACGCACGGGGAGAAGAAGGAGACGAGACCGCCGAGCACGGCGATGGGCAGGGCGAGCAGCAGGGCGCCGTTCAGGACGGTCTCGTTGCGGCCCGTCTCCGCGGCGAGCGTGACGAACGCACTCACGTCACTTCTCCGCGAGGACCGGCTTGATCATCTTCAGCAGGCTCTCCTCGCTGAGCGCCTGGAGCGCCCGCGCGGCGATCTTCCCGTCCCGGTCGAGGATCAGCGTGGTGGGGACCAGCTGCGGGTTGAGCGTGCCCTTCTTGAAGCGGAGCATCAGCTTGCCGGTCGGGTCGTACAGGCTCGGGTAGGTGATCCCCCGGTCCTTCTCGAAGGCGACCGCCGGGGTGGTGCTGGAGTCCCGGGTGTTGATGCCGACGAACTGGACGCCCTTGTCCTGGTACTCCTTGGAGACCTTGGCGAAGTACTTGCCCTCAGCGCGGCACGGCCCGCACCAGGAGCCCCAGATGTTGACGACGACCACCTTGCCCTTGTAGTCGGCGACATCGAGGGTCTTGCCGTCGATGGTCTTGCCGGACAGGTCGGGCGCGGCGTCCCGGTGGCCCTTGGCGGCCGTGTCGATGCCGTTGTTGCCGGTGACGAAGTTGGTGTTGCCGCCACCGCCGGACACGCCGCCCGCACCGCACGCGGACAGGGTCACGGCTGCCGCGGCGGCCGAGGCGGCGAGCAGGAGGCGACTGCGGGAAGTCATGTGAAAAGTTTCGCATGCCCGTTCCAGGACCGGCGGGCACCCCCCTTGCGGGCGGAAAACCGCATTTCAGGCGGCTTCCAGGGGCTTCCCGGGGGGCTTTCCGAAGGGCTTTCCGGCAGGCTCCCCGGGAGGCTTTCGGGAGGGCTCTCAGGCGGCGTCCGAGGAGGCCGGCTTCGTGTCCGGCAGGAAGCCCTTCCAGCCGCCCGCCGGCCGCTGCCCGACATCCAGCGTACGCAGCTCGGCGAGCACCTCGGGCCGCTGCACGTCCAGCCAGTCCACGAACTGCTTGAAGGAGACCAGCCGCACGTCCGCGCCCTTCTCCTTCTCCCGGGCGATGTGCTTGAACGCCTCCTCGACGGCGTCCATGTAGATGCCGCCGTTCCACTGCTCGAAGTGGTTGCCGACGAAGAAGGGCGCCCGGTTCGTCTCATACGCCCGCTTGAAGCCGGATATGTAGGCCTGGGCGGCCTGGTGCCGCCAGCCCGGGTAGTTGTAGGACGGGGCCTTGGTGGAGTTGACGGACTGGTTGGCGAGGATGTTGTAGTCCATCGAGAGGACCTCGAAGGAGTGTCCGGGGAAAGGTATCTGCTGCAAGGGCAGGTCCCAGATCCCCATGCGCGTGCCCGGCCACACCTGACGGCCGCCCGGCGAGGAGGCGTCGTAGCGCCACCCGAGCTCGCGGGCGGTGGGCAGCAGGTTGCCCTGGCCGAGCAGACAGGGCGTACGGCCGCCGACGAGTTCCTTGTCGTAGTCGAACGGCAGCGCCGGCAGGTCCTTCCAGCCGGTGTTGGTCCGCCACTCCTTCACGAAGGACTTCGCCTGCCTTATCTCGCTCTTCCACTGCTGCGGGGTCCAGTTGCCGACCGTGCCGCGGCCGGAGCAGAAGTGCCCGTTGAAGTGGGTGCCGATCTCGTGGCCCTCGAGCCAGGCGCGGTGGACGTTGGCCAGCGTCGCCTTGATGTGCTCGTCGGTGAGGTAGCCGATGTCGGAGGCGCCGCGCGGGTTGTTCGGCGGTTCGTACAGCCGCTTCTTCGACTCGGGCAGCAGGTACAGCCCGGAGAGGAAGAACGTCATGCTCGCGCCGTGCTCCTTGGCGAGGTCCAGGAAGCGCGGGAAGAGCCCGTTGCCGACCTCGCCGGCCCCGTCCCAGGAGAAGACGACGAACTGCGGCGGCTCCTGACCGGGCCGCAGCGGCTCGGGCCCGGCGGGCTGGTGGGGCTGCTTGCCGGTGAAGGACGTGGAGCCGTCGCCGAGGGGGCGGGCGGGACGGGCGCCGGCGCCACCGCCGTGACCGCCGGAACGCCCCTTGCCGGAGCCCGGACCGGAACCGGAACCGTGCCTGCCGCCGTCTGACGCGTCGAGCGTTCCGCAGCCCGCGAGGGAGGCGGCGGCCGCGACTCCCGTGCCGAGGCCGAGTGTCCCTCGTCGGGAGAAGGTGCGCATGGAAACCCCTGTTCGTCACGTCCTGCTGGTGGTCACCCACTCAGAGGGCGTGACGAACGGGGAGGTTCCCCTGTTTTTCAGATAATTCACAACACATGCCACAAACGGTTCCGAGCCCCTGTGACGAACGTCTCAGGACGGCTTCAGTGGCGCCTCAGGACCGCCACGGGGCCGCCGCGGGGTCGCCTCAGGCCCCGAACGCCTTCCCCTGCTGCCCCTTCACCGGCTTCGCACCGGCCAGCAGATGGGCCGGGACGAGGTCGCGGGCGGGCTCGGAGTAGCCGACGGAGACGACCCTGTCCCCCTGGTAGGTGAAAGTCGTCAGGGACGCGAGGGTGCACTGCCGCTTGCGCGGGTCGTGCCACAGCCGCCGCCGCTCGACGTACGACCGCACGATCCAGATCGGCAGCTGGTGGCTCACCAGCACCGCCTCGTGCCCGCGCGCCCGGTCCTTCGCCGCGTTCAGCGCGCCCATCATCCGCACGACCTGGTCGACGTACGGCTCCCCCCAGGACGGCTTGAACGGGTTGACCAGGTGCTTCCAGTTCTCCGGCCGGCGCAGCGCCCCGTCCCCGACGCCGAAGGTCTTGCCCTGGAAGACGTTCTCGGCCTCGATGAGCCGCTCGTCGGTGTCCAGGTCCAGGCCGTGCGCCTTGGCGATCGGGGTCGCGGTCTCCTGCGCCCGCTCCAGCGGTGAGGCGACGACGTACGTCACGTCGCGCGGGGCGAGGTGCTCGGCGACCCGCTCGGCCATCTGACGGCCCAGCGCGGAGAGGCGGTAGCCGGGCAGCCGCCCGTAGAGGACGCCGGTCGGGTTCTCGACTTCGCCGTGCCGCATGAGGTGGACGACGGTGATGTCCTTGCCGTCCCTGCTGTCCCTGCTGTCGCTCATGCTGCCGTGGCCTCCGCCGCAGCTCGGGCCGCCGCCGGAAGGGCGTCGGCGATCTTCTGGACGGCCCGCTCGTCATGGGCCGTGGAGACGAACCAGGACTCGAAGGACGACGGCGGCAGGTAGACGCCGTTCGCCAGCAACGAGTGGAAGAAGGCAGTGAAGCGGAAGGAGTCCTGCCGCTTGGCGTCCTCGTAGTTCCGCACGGAACGGTCCGTGAAGAAGACGGAGAACATGTTGGAGGCGCTCTGCAGCCGGTGCGCCACGCCCTCCTTGCTGAGCGCCTCGGTGACCAGGCCCTGGATCTGCCCGGAGACCGCGTCGACCTTGTCGTACGCGGCGTCGTCGAGCAGCCGCAGCTGGGCGAGGCCCGCGGCGGTGGCCACCGGGTTCCCGGAGAGGGTGCCGGCCTGGTAGACGGGCCCGGCGGGCGCGAGGTGCGCCATGACGTCGGCCCGGCCGCCGAAGGCCGCGGCCGGGAAGCCGCCGCCCATGACCTTGCCCAAGGTCATGAGGTCCGGCCTGACCCCGTCGATGCCGTACCACCCGGCGCGGCTGGTGCGGAAGCCGGTCATCACCTCGTCGGAGATGTAGAGGGCCCCGTTCTGCGCGCAGGCGTCCTTCAGCCCCTGGTTGAAGCCGGGCAGCGGCGGTACGACGCCCATGTTGCCGGGCGAGGCCTCCGTGATCACGCAGGCGATCTCGCCGGGGTGGGCGTGGAAGGCGGCGTGCACGGCCTCGAGGTCGTTGTACGGCAGCACGATCGTGTCGCCGGCCTGGGCGCCGGTGACGCCGGGGGTGTCGGGCAGCGCGAAGGTGGCGACGCCGGAGCCCGCGGCGGCGAGCAGCGAGTCGACGTGCCCGTGGTAGCACCCGGCGAACTTGATCACCTTGGACCGCTGCGTGAACCCGCGGGCGAGCCGGATCGCCGACATGGTGGCCTCGGTCCCGCTGGACACCAGCCGCACCTGCTCGACGGGCTCGACCCGGGCGACGATCTCCTCCGCGAGGGCGACCTCGCCCTCACCGGGCGTACCGAAGGACGTGCCGCGCGCCACGGCCTCCTGCACGGCGGCGATCACCTCGGGGTGGGAGTGCCCCAGGATCATCGGCCCCCAGGAGCACACCAGGTCCACGTACTCCCGGCCGTCGGCGTCGGTCAGGTACGGGCCGTTGCCGGACACCATGAACCGGGGCGTGCCGCCCACGGCGCGGAAGGCGCGCACCGGGGAGTTCACGCCGCCCGGCGTGACGGCGGCCGCACGGTCGAACAGTGCCTGTGAGACGGGCGCCTCGTAGGGATAGGGCGCTGCCGGCAGCGCTCCCGAGGAGTTGACTTCACTCATGACCTGCGGCTTCTCCCACCTTCTCGGACAGGGTGACCTCCTCAGGGTAGGCCGACGCGGGAACCGGCCCGACAAAGCGGGGGGGTGCCGAGGGCAAACACGTGGTCGAACCGCTGCCATCTGCGAGACTGGTACATGATCCTGCGACTGTTGTTTCCCCGCACGTTTCGGCGGGCGGCCGTGGGGGAGGTCACTGACACGATGATCGGGTTGCGCGGCGGGCGCCACGCGTCCTAGAAAAGCAGTCGGGTGGAGATATGCATCGCGGTGGCGGACTGGGCGAGGGGACTGATGACCTTGGTCCTCGACGTGCCCGGCGGGGAAGGCACCGGCGCGAGGCGGAGGAAGCGGACGAGGCACGTCAAGCACAGGGCGTACCGGATGAGCCGGACGGGCTCGACCGACGTATTGATCGTCGAGTGGACCGGTTGAGGGCGGACAGCGGGAATGGTGGTCGGGTGGGGGTGACGTACAAATACTTCGGCGCGCCGGACGGCGCGACCGCGGCCCGCGTACCGATCTCGATGCGCCCCGAGGAGCTCGGCGGCGACGAGCTCGGCATGAACGGGATGTTCACCAAGATCAAGCCGGAGACGATGGCCGCGATGGTCCTCACCGGCATCGAGGGTGTCCCCCTGCACAAGGTGCCGCCCCTGGAACTGGTCGTCCTGCACCCCGACTACGCGGTCGTGAAACTCCCGATGACCGTCGTCGACCCCCTGCGGGGCATCGGCGAGGAGGCGGTCGGCGCGGCGGCGTTCATCTGGTCCACGGTGCCGGACCGGGGCGGACCCCGGGACGCGTTCAACGTGTACCAACTGCTGCACGAGTGGCAGGACTTCTCGCATCGGCTGCATGAGGCGGGGCATCAGCCTTATTGCCTTGTGTGGCCGTGAGCTGGGGTTTCGCGGGGTTCGGGTGGGGTTTCGGACCCCGCCCTCGCTAGTGCCGTAGCAGGCAACGTTTGCCCTGTTGTGATGTGACGCGCCGTCCCGGTGCTGTGCCGGGTGGCGCGTGATCGTCACCCTGTCCGGGTGGCAGAACGAGTACGTGTACGCGAGGTCGACGATGACGAAGGCAGGCGGCTGCTTCGGATCATCCGCCGCGGAACCGGGTCGGTGGTGACCTGGCGGCGCGCCCAGATGGTCCTGCTGTCCGCCCAGGGCATGCCAGTGGCGAAGATCGCCGAAGTGACGTTCACCAGCGCAGACCGGGTCCGGGATGTGATCCACAACTTCAACGCCGACGGCTTCGATTCCCTGTATCCGAAGTACAAGGGCGGCCGGCCCAAGACATTCACCCTGCCCGAGCGGCGCGAGATCAAGAAGATCGCGAAGTCCAAGCCGACCGAACACGACCTGCCCTTTTCGACGTGGAGCCTGACCAAGCTGGCGGACTTCCTGGTCGCCGAGGGGGTGGTCGACGACATCAGCCACGAGGGCCTGCGCATCCTGCTCCGCGAGGAAGGCGTCTCCTTTCAACGCATAAAGACCTGGAAGACCTCCCGCGACCCCGACTACGCGGCCAAGAAAGCCCGCGTCGAGCACCTCTACGCGATCGCCGACGGCGAGGTCATACCCGAGGCGGACGAGCCCGAAGTCGTCTTCTGCATGGACGAGTTCGGGCCGCTCAACCTGATGCCCCACCCGGGCCGGCAGTGGGCCGAACGTTCCGGCAAGCACAAGGAGCCCGACCGCGAACCACGCCGCAGGCGGCGGGCGACCTACAACCGCTACGGCGGAGTGCGGCATCTGTTCGCCGCCCTGGACCTGGCCAAGGACAAGCTCTACGGCCACATCAAGCCGGTCAAGAAGCGCACCCAGTTCCTGGAGTTCTGCCGCTACCTCCGCACCCTCTACCCCCGAGAAGTGCGGATCGCGATCGTCTGTGACAACTACTCCCCGCACCTGACCACGAAGAAGTGCCAGCGGGTCGGCACCTGGGCGGCAGCGAACAATGTCGAGATCGCCTACACCCCGACCAACAGCTCCTGGCTCAACCGCATAGAAGCCCAGTTCACGGCCCTGCGCTACTTCACCCTCGATGGCACCGACCACGCCAGCCACAAGGAGCAGGGCAGCATGATCCGCCGCTACATCATCTGGCGAAACCGCCACGCCGACGACCGGCGCCTGCGCGCCGTCGTCGACAGGGCCAACGTCGCCTGAAACCGCATGAAAGCAGAGAAGATGACCACACAGACCGACCGCGTCGACCACGAGCTGATCCGGGCAGCAGCGCACGTCGCGGCCACACGCTGCCGGGGCGACAACCACACCATGGCGGCTGCGGCCCGCGCCCGTGACGGCCGGATCATCACCGCGGTGAACGCCTACCACTTCACCGGAGGCCCCTGCGCGGAGCTGGTCCTCATCGGCGCTGCTGCCGCCCAGGGCACCTACGACCTGGACACCATCGTCGCCGTGGGCGACCGCGACCGAGGCGTCGTGCCCCCATGCGGCCGCTGCCGCCAGGTCCTACTTGACTACTTCCCAGCCCTGAAGGTCATCGTCGGGACAAGCGACGGCCTCCGGATGGTGCCCGTCACCGACCTGCTTCCCGAAAGCTACATCTGGGCGGACCACCAGCTCGACGCTGAGGAGAGCGCACCCCTCAGCACGAACTGACGCCCCAGGCGGTTACAGGGCAAACGTTGCCTGTTGCGGCACTAGTGCCCGAGGGAAGCCGTCAGGCGGCCAGGGCACATTGAGGGCACATGGGTTTCTCTGGGGGCACTGATGCGCCCTGAGCCTCTGCTGCTGCGGCTTCGGCGAAGGCGTCGTCTATCGCCTTGCGGGTGCGGATCTCGCTGGACGGCAGCAGGTGCGTGTACGTCCGCAGCGTGAAGCCCGGGTCCGAGTGGCCGAGGTACTCGGAGAGCGCTTTGATGCTCTCCCCCGCGTCCAGGAGCACGGAGGCGTAGGCGTGCCGGAGAGCGTGCATCCCGTCTTCGGGAGCCGCCTGGAGGTACTTCGCCCCGCGCTCGCGGGGAGGGATCACGCCGGCGGAAGCCAGAGCGCGCTTCCAGTCCCCCATGTTGAAGACACTGCGGTTGTAGGCCCGCCCCTTCTCGTCGACGAAGAGGAGACGGAAGGTCTTCGGCTCGCCGTCCGGCTTGGCCCAGGGCAGGGCGACTTCGACCGGCGGGAACTCCTTCATGTGGGCCTTGAGGGCTGCGGCAAGCTGGGCCGATAGAGGCACGGACCGGATCTTGTTCCCCTTGGGCAGGGCGAAGACGGGCTTCGTGCCGACGAGCCGCACCTGGCGGTTGACGTGGATCCAGCCGCCCTTGAAGTCGATGTCCTCGACGGCGAAGCCGAACACCTCGCCCTGACGCAGCCCGCAGCCGAACGCGAGCTTGCCTCCGGCCTGGAAGCGCTTGGGCAGACCGGCGAGGACTGCCCGGACGCGCTCCAGCGGCCAAGGGATGATCTTCTTCTTGGTCGCGGTCGGCAGCTTGACCGACTTCGCCTTGCAGGGGTTCTTCGGCAGCAGCCCATCCTCCACGGCCGCGCCGAGGATGCTGGAGAGGATGTCGAAAATGCCCTCGATCGTCGACACCTCCAGGCGGGCGTCCTGGAGCCTGCGGATCCAGCCCTGGATGACCGAGGGCTGGTTGAGGGAACGCAGCTCGCGTCGCCCGAGGTGCTCGACGATGTGGTTGCGGACCGTCGCCTCGTAGCGGAGGGCTGTCGTCGGACCGACGGAGTTCGCGTCCAGCCACTTCTGCGCGTAGGCGCCGAGCGTCTGCTTCGTCTCGGCTGGTACGACGTAGGAGCCGCGCCGGATCTCGACGTCGACCTCGGCGGCCCGGTTGTCCGCCTCGGCCTTGGTGTCGAAGTTCTCCTTTCGCTGACGGCCGTCCAGATCGCGGTAGCGGACCTGCCACCGCTTGCCGACGCCGTGATCGGCGGTGGGGACCATCTGCCGCGTACGGCTCTTGTGTTCACCGCACTCGTCCTCGGTGGGCTTGGGGTGGGACTTGTGCCAGCGGTCGTACACGTCAGCCAAGAAGGACCCCCTGGATGCGCTCCCAGGTCTGGAGCAGAGAGGTCTCCAGAGGCAGCAGGACTGCGTGCGAGACGCCGAGGGCGGCGGCGATCGCGACGAGGTCGTCGACGTCACAGCGGCGGTGGGCGCGCTCGGTGCGGCTGAGGGCTGTGTTGGACATCGGGCGGCCCAGCGCGGTGCATCGGACAGCCAGCTGGTGCTGGGTCAGGCCGCGCGCGATGCGTATTCGCTCTATGGCGCGGGCGGCGTGGAGGCCGGCGGGGCCTATTTCAACGGGTCGAGTTGCCATGAGAGGGCGGTATGTGACGTAGTGTCGCGTTTGTTGTCGCTGGAACGTGTGGCACAGGCATATCGGGGCTGATCGGGGAGTCCTGCCGTGCTGG